>CAZHVH010000648.1:0-2122 GCA_964535855.1 uncultured bacterium | reverse complement strand
TTCATCGCTCAGGATACCAGCGGAGCTCCCAATTCGATGGATTCCATCCTCGTTCAATTCATCATCTCGCAGGAGGCGACACCCAACAGACCTCCTTCCATAGCTGATACCGTTCCCAACACGGTCACATCGGACGAAGGTCAGCCGATCACACTTGAGATAACCGCCACGGATCCAGATGGAGACCCTCTCACATGGGAGGGGTATTACCTGATGCAGGACATCAACACGGGGGTTCTGAGAGGGATAAGCCCGGCCAGTATAGACCCATCAACGGGACAGTTCACATGGACGCCTGATATGGATCAGGCGGGGACATATGTGCTGGCATTTGCAGTGGTTGATCCGGGAGGGCTGAAAGCACAGAAGCTGATAACCTTTCAGATAAGGGATGTCAATCAGGTTCCAGAAGTTTCATCCGATGCTCTGGACGCATATGATGAGGGGCAGCTGATACGAATAGTCGTCACCGCCATGGATATGGATGGAGATGTTGTGAGCTTTAGGGCTGAAGGGATGCCAAGTGGATCGAGCTTTTCGCCTGCCACGCTGACGTATGACGGAGATAAGACCTACAGTCAGACATTTGTGTGGAGGGCAAGTTACACCGACGCTGGCACCTACAACATCAAGTTCTACGCCACGGATCAGAGGGGAGGGGAGAGCAAGCTCGATGTGAGCTTCCAGGTGAGGGATATCAACCGGGCACCGACTTTCCAAGAGATCGCCGCGCAGAGCGTCAGAGAGGGGGATACCCTGAGCTTTGAGGTGCTAGCCAGAGATCCGGACGATGATCCTCTGACATATGAGAAGCTCTCCGGGCCAGGGGATTTCGATCCTAATACGAGGATGTTCACGTGGACGCCGAGCTTCGACGAGAGCGGAGATTACACGGTTGAGTTCAGAGTTGATGACGGCAAGGGCGGGGAGGACAACATGAGCGTGGAGATATCGGTTGAGGATGTCAACCGGCCGCCTGAGCTGAGCCTTCCCGATGTGTTAACCTATCAGGAGGGAGCGAGCGAAAGTCTGGATCTTTCGGGATACGGATCAGATCCGGATGGGGATCCTCTAAGCTTCACCTTCAGGAGCGACCTTCCGGATGGAAGCTATACCTTCTCCGATCCGGTGGTGGATCTCGCCTTCAGTTATGAACACGCGGGGGAATATACAGCCACGGTTATAGCGAACGACGGCAGAGGAGGAGTGGTAAGCGGCAGCTTCCGGATAGTGGTCGAAAACGTCAATCGAGCTCCTGTTTTCACGGCTACGAGCTATGAAGTTAATGAGGGTGAGAGCCTGGTACGCAATATTCTGGATGAGGACGTGTTCAGCGACCCGGATGGCGATAGGCTGAGCGTGAGCCTTGTTGATGGACCGGAGGGTCTGGAGCTCGACCCGAACGGGTATCTGGCGTGGAGGCCGAACTATGACCAGGCCGGAGAGTATGATGTGAGCGTCGAAGCGAGCGATGGGGTTGATTCGACCGGAGGGGAAATCCACATAACGGTTCACAACGTCAACCGGCCACCAACCATCACCCTGTCCAATCAGACATATGAGCAGGGAGAGTATGAGGGCGGCGTTACGATTCCGATAGAGGTTTCAGATCCGGACGACGATCCGCTGACCGTTGACGCTGTGCTCCAGATAGATCCCACAAATGCACCAGCCGGTTACAGCGCCGACTATACGGTCAATGAGAACAACGAATTTGTCTGGAACAATCCGATACCGGGAGTTCACTCGCTGGGGGTCGAAGTTACAGACGGTATGGATATGGCTGCGGTAAGCGTGAGACTGATCATGAAAGCCCCTCAGGTCAATCTGCCTCCCACCTTTGAAGCTCTGGGCGCGCAGAGCGTTAACGAGGGGGAAACGCTGGAGATACAACTTGTGGCTAGAGACCCTGAGGGTGATCCAATCCGATTTGATTTTGTCGGGATACATCCCGCGCCGGAACCGGCTGGGGTGGTGGATCTGAACGCGGAGACGGGGCTGTTCACATGGCAGACGGATTTCGACGACATGGTAGGAGACAGGGAATATGTGGCCAGCTTTGTGGTCTATCAGGTTGATAATCCAAACTTGACCGATCTGTTGCAGGTTCCGATAACGGTTA
>CAZHVH010000647.1:0-2126 GCA_964535855.1 uncultured bacterium | reverse complement strand
AATGGTTTAGATCACTCTATTTTAATCTTTGCGAACCTTCTGCCCACCTTTAAAATCGAACCGTTCCTGATCGGCACATCGTCCGGGGAGCTGATTCTCTTGCCGTCCAACCGCATCGCCCCCTGAAGTATCAGGTTTCTGGCCTCTCGGTTGCTTTTAGCTATACCGGCCATAACGAGCAGCTTGACGGACCAGATCTTACCTTCCTTGAGCTCAGAGGAGGATATCTTGAGTTCAGGCATCTCGCTGGGCATTTCCTTTTGGGCGAAAACCCTCTCGAACTCCTCCTCCGCTTTCCGGGCAGCCTCGGCTGAATGATACATCGTTACGATCTCTCTCGCCAGCCTCTTCTTGGCCTCTTTGGGATGTATCGTTCCCTCCTTCAGTCCCTCCTCTATCCGACGGATCTCCTGCATCGGCACGTCGGTCGTCAACACGAAGTAATCGATCATCAGCTCATCCGGTATGGACATGATCTTGCCGTACATCTCAAACGGCGGCTCCTCTATGCCGACATAGTTCCCAAGCGATTTGCTCATCTTCTCCCTGCCGTCCAGGCCGACGAGAAGAGGCATCAGGAGCACGACCTGCGGTTCCTGGCCGAAAGCCCTCTGTAGATCCCTTCCCATCAGGTTGTTGAACTTCTGATCGGTTCCCCCCATCTCCACGTCCGCCTCCAGCACCACCGAATCGTAGGCCTGACACAGTGGGTAGAGTATCTCGTGTAGCCCTATCGGCAGCTCGTTCTCAAATCTATTTTGAAAATCGTCCCTTTCTAGAACCCTGGCGACCGTGGTTTTAGCGGCCAACCTGATCACGTCGGCGAAGTTCATCTTTCCCAACCATTGGCTGTTGAAGACCACCTTGGTCTTTTCGGGATCGAGGATCTTACAATACTGCTCCTCGTATGTCCTGGCGTTTTTCCTGACCTCTTCCTCGGAGAGCTGGGGTCTGGTCTTGGATCGACCGCTGGGGTCGCCTATCATGGCGGTGAAATCGCCGATGACGATGATCGCCTCATGGCCCAGATCCTGGAATTGTCTCAACTTCCTCAACACGACCGCCGAACCGAGGTGGATATCGGGCGCTGTGGGATCGAGCCCCAACTTCACCCTGAGCGGACGTCCCTCCTTCTGCGCCCTTTCAAGTTTCATCCGGAGCTCTTCCTCCGATATTATCTCCACCGCACCACGTTTTATGATTTCGATCTGTTGGTCAACGCTTACCTTCATCGTTTTCCCTCAGACAGTTTTCCTTCACCATGTATTCCGGAACGACGTCAAAGAGATCGATTTTAGCGCAAAAGCGCAGATCCTCCTCAAATCCTACCCTCGCCAGGTATCGCCCATGTTCCGATCTGAGGAACATACCGACGATATCGCTGAACCCCTCGGCCAAACCTCTGGCAGCGAGGGCTGAATCGGATAGCTCCACGCCTCGCGAGAGTCCCTCGAGCTTAAAGACGCAAAACCCGGCGAACACGGCATCCTCAAGGCCAAATCTGCCCTCCTTGCCGGAGCAAAGCATGACGATCTCATCGCCGGACCTGATCGCCCTTTGACACAACGCCGAGAGGTTGAGGAACGAACCGGCGAATATCCTGGAAGCCCCCTTTGAAGCACACAGTTTCAAGGTTCTGGTTCCGTTGGTTGTGGTGAGCGCCACGATCTTCCCTCGCACCTTCTCGGGCCTGTATTCGAGCGGCGAGTTTCCCAGATCGAACCCCTCGACCGCTTTCCCCTCCCTCTCGCCGCACACCAGAATCCCCCTCGGATCGGATCTCTTGGCCTTGAGGGCTTCTTCGGGCGAAAGGAAAGGGATAACACACCGAGCGCCGTTGGCTACCGCCGTGACAATGGTGCTGGTGGCCCTAAGCACATCCACCACAACTGCCACCTTACCCCTCAGCTCAATCGCTTCCACCTCAGATGGACAGAAAACCACGTCCAGTTTCACCCTTGGCCTCATGCCTTAAAAACGGTCATTTATGGTCATCAGGTCATTCGGCTTCGCCGTCATTTGAGATCGCTTGTACTATCCTTGAGTGTAGCGGAGATTTGATAGTATGCTGGACCCTCCACTTTCGTTTAACTTGATTATAACCTAACATCGGGAGATATATCAAG
>CAZHVH010000646.1:0-2137 GCA_964535855.1 uncultured bacterium | reverse complement strand
CTAAGGACACCTATACAGACGACGAGTCTCATCTGAAACACCTCCTTAAGCAAGTTAGCATCCTTAAGTCCCCTGATCCATGTTGAATATCCTGGACTTTCCCTTCCTAATCGCTCTCTGCGGAAGTGATAACTGCTTCACGGTTGAGGATGACGAGGTTATCCCTGTGTATCACCTCGTCGTAGTATCTATAGCCGAGGATCGACTCTATCTCAGAGGTCCTATGTCCCATGATCTTCCTGATCTCCCCGGAGCTGTAGTTGGTGAGGCCTCTTGCGAACTCCCTGCCCTCCTCATCCAGACATCTTATGGTATCGCCGAACTCGAACCTTCCCTCAACGCCTATTATCCCTGATGCGAGTAGGCTCGCTCCCCTTTTTACAAGAGCCTCGTATGCTCCTCTGTCCACCCAAACCGCTCCCTTCATTCTCGGGGAATAAGCTATCCACCGCTTTCTACCCGATAGTCTCTTCCTCGGCAGGAAGAGGGTTCCGATCCTTTCGCCCTTAAGGATCCTCGTGACAGGCATCCGGATGGAGGAGTTGGCAATGATCATCATCTCACCCGATCCGGTGACCACCTCTGCGGCCGCCAACTTGGTATCCATCCCGCCCGTTCCCAGCTCACCGCCCTTTCCGCCGGCAAAGGCCCTCAGCTCATCCGTTATCCCCTCGACGACATCCACCAATTTGGCGTCGGGCTCCTTTTTGGGATCGGCCGTGTAGAGGCCGTCGATATCTGAGAGGATGACCAGTAAATCGGCCCTCGCCAAAAGCGTCGTGAAAGCCGAGAGCATATCGTTATCGCCGACCTTGATCTCCTCGACCGCTACCGTGTCGTTCTCGTTGATTATGGGCACGACACCATACCTGAGGAGGGCGATCAGCGTGTTGCTTATGTTCGTATATCTCCTCCGGTCGCTGAAGTCATCCCTTGTGAGCAACATCTGACCGACGGTGATGCCGTGTCTGGCGAAACTTCGTTCGTAGGCGTTCATCAGGAGGCTCTGTCCGACGGCGGCGGCGGCCTGCTGGGTGGGGATATCCCTGGGTCGGGATCTGAGGCCCAACTTGCCCGATCCCGCTCCTATCGCCCCGGAGGTCACCAAGATCACGTCCCTGCCGCTCGATTTGACCGATGCGAGATCATCCACGATCCCATCCAGCTTCTCCTCATCCAGCCCCATATCGTTCTCCCTGACGATCGAGCTGGTTCCGACCTTTACCACAACCCTTTTAACCGTGCCGAAATCCACGTTCCGCAAGCTCATGACGAACTCACCTTTTCGGCCGTTTTGCGCCTGTCCCCGATCATCTTCATTCCACATATTCGAACTCGAAATCATCTATTCGGATGGTATCTCCTTCCTTAGCCCCTAACCTTTTCAGGGCGGAGTAGAGGCCGAGGGATCTCAGCTTGCGATGGAGGAGCATGATCGCTTCCTCGTTCTCGAAATCGGTCATCACCACCGCCCTTCTGACCTTCTCGCCCTCAACTACAAACTTTCCCCCCTCTTTCCTGATCATGAAGGGAGGGAATTTTTTCCTGACGAGTTTGCTGCTCGACACGTGTTTCCTCTCCCTCTTACGAGCCAAAATCTCATTTATCCTCTCGAGCAATCCGTACGTCGCCCAAAGGAGTTCGTGGATCCCCTCGCCTGTGAGGGCCGATATCGGGAATGCCCTCTTGCCCTCCTTGCGGAAGAATTCGAGAAAACGAGGCAAGTTTTTCCCCGTCTGAGGGAGATCGATCTTGTTCAAAGCGATAAGCTGTGGGAGTTTAGATAATCTGGGGTTGTAGAGGGATATCTCCCTGTTTATGATGTGATAATCCTCCAGAGGATCTCTTCCCTCACATCCGGAGGCATCTATCACGTGGATAAGCAGCTTCGTCCTCTCGACATGTTTCAGGAATTCGTCTCCCAAGCCGGCTCCCTCATGTGCCCCTTCTATCAGTCCGGGTATATCGGCCATGACGAAGCTTTTCCCTGGAGCAAGTCGAACGACGCCCAAGTTCGGGGAGAGGGTCGTAAACGGATAGCTGGCTATCTTGGGTCTCGCGGCCGAGACTCTGGCCAGGAGGGAGGATTTTCCGACGTTTGGGAATCCCACCAGTCCCACATCAGCGATCAGTTTCA
>CAZHVH010000645.1:0-2139 GCA_964535855.1 uncultured bacterium | reverse complement strand
GATGTCAAACGGCACGAAGCCGAGCTTGAAGGCCGGCGAATCGGGCCTGAGCCGGAAGTCGTCCCTTTCAGGATTGACGAATCTCGGATCGGCCACGATGGAGTTGACGTCCATCCCCTTCTCCCGCCACTCATCCCAGCTCATGCTCCCGATTCGGATCTCACCGCCTTCCTCGCACCAGTACAGGTTTCGATCGAAGGTGAAATGGAGGTTGCTCAGGTTTCCGGCTATCAGGGCGCCCGATCTCCAGTAGACGATGTTCCGCTCGAAGGTGAAGCTCTGATGCTCCTCCGGACGGCTGCGCTGTATCTGATGATCCCTGGCGAGGGCGAAGATGTTGTTCCTCACGACGTTCTCCCTGCCGTAGTGTTGATGGAATCCTCCATGTGTTGTCCGATAGACAAGGTTGTTTTCCGCCACGATATGCGTGCTGCCCTCGTCGAAGTATATGCCCCATCCGCCGTATCTCAGCCCAGCTATGTCGTGGAAGATGTTGTTGCTGATGATCGTCCCCTCCTGTATGCCCAGGGTGTAGATCCCCCCCATGTCGCTCAGGATGGGTCCGTCGCCGTTCGACCGGACGCCGATGTGATGGACGTGGTTGTACTCGATGATGTTTCCCCCGGCGAGCGAACGGCCGTATCCCCATGTCCAGCCGACGGAGAGGCCGCTGTAATAGAAGTCGTGGATGTGGTTGTGTGAGATCCTGTTGTTATAGCTCTGGCCTATCCAGATGCCGATGGCGCTGTGGAAGATCAGCCCTCCGTTGTAGATATGGCAGTTCGAAACCGTGTTGTCGTGGGTCTGCTCCAACTCGTCGTCCCGTATGACGGTCTCGCCGATCTTGATCCCCCCGGCACCGAGGTCGGAGACCGTACATCCCTCGATCCGATTGTATTTGCATCCCCTGGCGAGCTCTATCCCGTATGTGCCGAGGTGTTCCAGGGTGCATCTTTCGAAGGAGCAGTTTCGAACCCCATCACCCCAGATCGCTCCCGAGACGCCGACGGCCGCCTGGGAAAATCCAGAGCGATCGTCCGGAATGGGCCACTCTGTATGGGCGAAGGTCAAATTTTTGAAGGTCAGGTTCTCGACGAATCGCCCCTTCTCGGGTTCACCCTCCATCCTGATCAGTTGAGCCAAAACGGGCGCTATCACCTCAACCTCATCCATCCTCTCATCGGGAAGAGGCATGTAATAGAGCGTTCCATCTTCGGAATCGAGGTACCACTCCCCGGGCTCATCGAGCAGCTCAAGGGCGTTCTCGACGTAGTAGAGGTCGCCGGGATCGGGTCGGAAGACGGTCTTTTTGCCGAATGTCACGGTCTTCGCAGCCTCATCCACCTCAACTATAGGCAGGCGTGACTCCACCCAGCGTGTCATCAGCACGAGCTCAGCGTTGCCTATCGTCCTCCAAGCCCTGAGGTCTCCCTCATGAAATCTTATCCGCGTTTGCCCCTCATTCCACGGGGTTTGAGGTGAGACGCCGGGCACCTCGGCCACGGAGAGGTATCCTTTATTGGGGTGGCGTGCTCGCTTTCGCCTCTGACCGTTGACCCAGATCTGGCGGAAGAACCATTTCCCCTCCCGCACTTCGGGTATCTCAGCGGCCCACAGCCTTTTGCCGTTGACTGAGACCTCTTTCCATCCCTCGATCCTCCGTCCGCCGCTGATAACAGCTTCCTCGCCCGGATATGAGGAGTAGATGATGGGACATCCCTCATCCCCCGAATCCTCGGGCGTGAGCGTCAGGGGTTTTGTAAGGAAATGTATGCTGCCCCTCAGGTAGACGATGACGGGTTGTTTCAGCTTGCCCTCCTGAGAGGTTTTCAGCTCACGGATGGCATCCCTCGTCCTCTCCAGGGAGGCGAAGGGGCCGTCCGTGCGATCTTCATTCGGTGTCGGCAATTTTCCGGACCAGGAGTCGTCTCCATCCGGAGAGACGTAAAAGGCCACCGAAGCCGACGCCGTAGCGATGTTCAGGCTTAGGATCAGATACAACATCTCTCTTCCTCCTGGACCAACCGGTTATGTTTAGAATTATAACACACGGGAGGGAAAGGTAAAAATAAAATCGCTCATATTATCGTTAAGCGTAGCAGAGATCTGAGAGGTCAGAAGTGCTTATTTCTCAGAGTT
>CAZHVH010000644.1:0-2147 GCA_964535855.1 uncultured bacterium | reverse complement strand
CGGCATTTTACATGCCGCCGCATCCGGCGGGGGATAAACCTCCTCCGCTCATATTATCGTTTAAGTGTAGCAGAGATCTGAGAGGTCAGAAGTGCTTATTTCTCAGCGTTAGGAGGAAACAGGAAGCGGGAGGCAGAGGAAAATCTATACGCTCACAAAGCTAGATTTGGGAAACTGACAGGGAGACAAGGGGACAGGGGGAAATTTCCCCTTGTCTCCCTATCTCCTTGTTCCCTTGTCATACTCCCGGACTACGGAGAGCTGACTACAGACGTTTTAATGAACTACACTTAAGGAGAATATGAGCGAATCTATATCCCTGTCTCCTGTTTCCTGCCTCCTGTCTCCCATCGGTGATACTGCTACACTCAAAGGAAATTGGGCAACTCCCTCCCCACAGGGCGACCCGGTGGGTCGCCCCTACCTCATCAAACACATCTTCCTGACACCACGATATCCTCCAACGGACAGCTCTATCATGTAGATGCCCGAGGACACCTCCTCGCCGATCTCGTTCCTCCCATCCCAATATGCAGCCCTATCTCTGCTCTCATAGACCCCTGCCTCCAGTCTCCCCAGGTTCAGCTCCCTAACGAGCCTCCCCATCACGTCGTAGATCCTTATCACAACCTCACCATCTCTCGCCAATCTGAACGGTATCCACGTCTCAGGGTTGAACGGATTCGGGTAGTTGGGCAACAGAATCGTCCGGCTCGGCAGCCGATCCACATGGACCAACCCGACCGCCCGCTCAAGCTCACTGACGCCGATTCTGATCCGCCCCCTGCCTACGGTCTTTCCCCTCTCATAAACTGAGACCACGATCTCATCCCCAGCCCTGACGGCATCCTCGCCTTTGATCCCTCCCAACACCGCTGTAAACCGCCCATCACGGACATATCCGACCGCCATCTCGCCGCTGCGCATGTTCCTCACCTCCACCCGTTCTCCGAAGGGCAGAACCCCTCCCACTGCGAAGGCCCATACCTGCCTATCGGTCGCCTTTGAATCATCTTTGCGCTCAGGAGCGCTGAACCAGGCCCTTCCCTCGACATCCACCGTTTTACCCTCCAGCAGGTTCACGATGTAGCCCTCTCCGCCGCTTATCGGGAAGTTGACCGCACCCAGTTCGGGTATGAACGGCTCGAACTGTTTCGTCTCTCTGTTAAGGCGTATCACCACCGTCGCATCCAGCATCTGGGCGAACTCCCTCGCATCCAGATCGGAATCGGGCTTCAGCGGCATACTGACCATGTTCAATCCCTTCGATAGCTTCATCATGAACGTCCCTTTACCTCCTGTCGCGGGTTTCCCCTCTATCACCTGAATCGAGCTCTTTGCCTCTCCCGTCCCATCGCTCACCAGGACGCTCTGCAGACCGAGTCCCAGATCGGGGACGACCACCTCCACGACGAGCTCGCCGTTTTCGCTCGTCCGACCGCCACCCACGACGGAGACCGGTCTTCCCCCTATCTTCACCGATACCTCCGCTCCGGCTGAGAACCCATCGCCTAGAATCGTGATCGCACCGCCCACCGGCG
The DNA here is from genome assembly GCA_964535855.1 of uncultured bacterium. Lineage (GTDB taxonomy): Bacteria > Poribacteria > WGA-4E > B28-G17 > B28-G17 > JAGGXZ01. The sequence goes on along the minus strand of CAZHVH010000644.1, from coordinate 606 downwards.
TCTCATTCGGGCTGATCCTCTTGATTCTGGCCTTCACGCGGAACTTTCCTTCGGCTCTCTTGGCCTCTCCCTCAGCGATCAGGCCGTATTCGCCGCCCGGGATAACCGGAACCTTTATCTTCACGGTGAATTTCCCATCATCACCTGCCTTTGCTGATCTCTCCTCCGTCCCGAACTTCACCTTTACCGTCTCCCCCGGTTTAAACCCCTCGCCGCTCACCTCGATCTCATCCCCGATAAATCCCTCCTTCGGCTTGAGGCTCAACTCGCCCTCCGCTACCGCATCCTTGCTGCTCACCTGCACGTTCCCTTTGACCTGTTTGTTGCCCGCTCTATCAACCGGCATCACCGTGTAGTAGTAGACCTGTCCCTGTTGGGCTGTCTCGTCAACGTGCTCCATCCCTTTGACGTCCTTCGCTATCCTCGTCCCGATCGCCCCTTTGAACTTCGTTCTGAAGATCTGATAGCTTTCAGCACCGGAAGCGTTATCCACCGGCCTGCTCCACCTCAGCTTTATCTTACCGGCCGGGGTGGTATAAACTGATATTTCGGTCACAGGATCAGGCGGCGTCGTATCAACCCCGATACGGTAATGTGCCGGCTTGC
>CAZHVH010000643.1:0-2148 GCA_964535855.1 uncultured bacterium | reverse complement strand
CCTCCTCGCCCTCAAGCCTGTATAAACCCCTGGTCGGTTTAGCCAGGCAGCCGAGAATATCCATAAGGGTGGATTTTCCCGATCCGGAGGGCCCCATGATCGCCACGAACTCACCTCTCTCCACATCGAATGAGACCCCCCTGAGGGCATGGACCTCAACCTCTCCCATCCTGTATATCTTCCAGAGATCCCTGACCTCGATCAACTTCATCCCTTGGCCTCCTTCTCCTTTTCCTTTCTCTGTTTCTCCTTAAGCTCTCTGATCTTGGCCAGGGTGCTGATCGAAGGGACATAGACCTCATCGCCCTCCTTCAATCCATCGAGTATCTCCACGGAGGTCTGGCTCCTCTCGCCTATCTTGACGTAGGTCTCTATCCCCGTGAGCGCTTCACCCTTCTTTTGCTTTTCACGTATCTCCTTGCTCAGCTTAGCCTCTTCCTCCGGGGATTTCCGCATGACGTAGTGCTTCCTCTCGGATCGAACGCTGGCGAAGACGTGTTCGATCTTTTCGCCATCCTTCGTTATGATATGGAGGTTATAACTTCCCGCCTGGAGGCCGATCTCTGTTTCATCTATGAAGATCTCCATGTTCTCATCTTTTCTATCGGGATATATGGTGTTTACCTTGCCGGGGTATCTCTTGCCCATCAAGGTCTCCACCTCAACCCTATCGCCCACGCTGAACTTCCTCAGATCCTTCCTCTTAAGTGAGGGTCTCACGATCATAATGTCTTTATCCAACACGGCCTCGATAGGGAGCTGAAGGACGTCGTCCCTGTCATCGACTATGATATCCACGTCGGCGGTCATTCCGGGACGGAGCTCAGAGGGTGAACCGAGCACTTCGACGACGACCTCGAACTTGATCAGATTATCCCTGAACTGGCCGCTCGGAGCGACTTCGCTGACCCTGCCTTGATATACTCTGTCAGGGAAGGTGCTGACCCTAATCTCAGCGGGCTGCCCGACTTTTATCTTGCCTATATCGACTTCGTTCACATAGACCTTAACCACCATTTTGGAGAGATCCGCTATGGTCATGATAGGCGGGATGGATGCGAAGGCGGAACGGCCTGAGATGACTATCTCGCCCTCCTCGACGTTGAGCTGAGTGACGATGCCTGACATCGGAGCTGTGATGGTCGTCCATGCGAGCCTCTCCTCCTGGTTTTTGAGGTAGCTCTGCGCCCTGAGCAGCGCCGCTTTGGCGGTTGTCTCGGCGAGCCTGTTTATCTCCTCCTCGGCCTTCGCCGCCTCCCTAAGGTGATCCAGTTTCTCCTGAGCTGTCTGAACCTCCAGAAGGGCTTGTTTTTCCTGAGCCGCCCTTGCATCTTTTAGCTTTTCAAGGTTGTCCTTCTGATATTGCAGGGTGGCCTGTCGGTTCTCGATCGCCTTCTGGCGCGCCTGGATGGTCTCCTCCTGTGACTGAATCACCTTTTTCTGAGCCTCGACGTTTTTGAGGGCGTTTTCGTATTGTGTCTGGGCGTTGGCATATCTGAGCTGAGCATCCTCGACCTCCTTCTTGGCGACGAATTTCTTCTTGAAGAGCTCCTGCATTCTTTCATATTCGGCCCTAGCGTTTTCCAGATTCACCTGGGCCGATTTGAGCGTCGTCTCATATTGTTTAAGGGTGATCTTCGCCTGTTCGAGGGCTATCTGAGCCTGGCGGAGTTGAATCATATCCTGTTCAAGGGCGTTCTCAGTGGCCTTTATCTCGGACTCGGCCTGGGCGATGAGCTGGGCCGATGTGGTCTTAACCGCTTCATAAGCGGCCCTTGCGCTCTCAAGGGCCGCTTGATATTGTTTCAGTTGGCTTTGATATCTCGCTATGGCAAGCTCGGTGTTCTTCTGAGCCTGTTCAAGCTGAGCTTTGGCGGCGTTAACGTCCGCCTCAGCCTGCTTTTTCTGCTCCAGAATTTGTCTATCATCTATCTTCATCAGGATCTGCCCCTTACGGACGTAATCCCCCTCCTTGACATAGATCCTTTTTATCTCACCCTCTACATTTGACTTGACCTCAACCGATATGAGGGGCTCCAGGTTCCCGGTATCCCTTATCTTCACCACAAATCTGCCTCGTCTAACCCGCTCTACCCTTATATCGTCCTTATCGTTTGAACTATGGCGGAATTTGAAGAAGTAGAGGGC
>CAZHVH010000642.1:0-2150 GCA_964535855.1 uncultured bacterium | reverse complement strand
GACCTGAGAACGCTCCAGGAGAAATACGATAAGCAGCGAATCTTCATCGACGATAAGAAAAAGGAACAGGAGATGCTCCAGCAGATAGAGCAGAAGAAGGCGGAGATAAGACAGTTCATCCAGTCGGGGCAGCAACAGTTGGACCAGAAACGACAGGAGTTGACCGAGCCGATAATCAAGGAGATAGATCAGGTCGTCCAACAGATAGGCAAGGATGAGGGGTTCGATCTGATCGTGGATAAGATCGCAACCCTCTACGTCAATCCCCAGATCGACATAACGGAGAAGGTGATTCAGATCTTAAACCGGAGATACCTCAAGGAGCATCCTGAAGCCGCTAAATTGGAGGGGGGAGCTGAAAAATCTAAATCCAAGGAGCGGGGGAAGTGAATTCCCCGTGAGGACACATGACCGTGAAGCTTAGAGAGATAAATGAGATGTTAGGAGGCGAGCTGGTGGGCGACGGCGAGGTGGAGATAAGCGGCGTCTCAGGGATCAAGGAGGCAAATCCGGGCGATATAACCTTCCTGGCCAACCCCAGATATAGATCCGAGCTCTCCAGGACCCGAGCATCCGCCGTGATTGTGGGCAGAGATGTCAGAAACTGCTACGGCAAGCCGTTTATCAGGGTCGATAATCCCTTCTACGGATTCGCTAAGGTCCTGGAGCTCTTTGCCCCCAAGCCGAAAAGCTTTAAACCGGGAATTGATCCAACGGCCATAATCGGGGAAAACGTCTCGCTGGGCGAGAACGTCGTCATCCAATCCCATGTTTATCTAGGAGATAACGTCAGGGTAGGTTCTGAAACGGTGATATATCCATTCGTCTACATAGGAGATGAGGTTGAGATAGGATCGAACACCGTGATCTATCCGAACGTAACAATACGCGAGAGGTGTAGGATCGGAAACGGCGTGATAATTCACAGCGGCGCCAGGATAGGCACGGATGGCTTCGGGTTCGCCAAGGTCAGCGATAGACACCACAAGATCCCGCAGATAGGCACGGTCATCATAGAGGACGATGTGGAGATAGGCGCTAACACCACCATAGATCGGGCCACCACCACCAACGGTGCCACGATCATAAAGAGGGGCACAAAGATCGATAACCTAGTTCAGATCGCCCATAACGTCGTGATAGGCGAGAACTGCCTCATCACCGCTCAGGTGGGAATCGCCGGCAGCACACAGGTCGGCAACTGGGTCATATTTGCCGGCCAATCCGGCTCGGTCGGTCACGTCAGGATAGGCGATAACGTCACCGTGGCGGCGAGAGCCGGGGTGACGAAGGACATCCCGCCCAATCAGTTCGTCTCCGGCTTCCCCGCTGAGCCGCATACCAGGGAGCTGAGGGTTCAGGCAGCTATAAGGAAACTTCCGGAAACCGTGAATCAGATCAAAGAGCTGGAAGGTAAGGTCGCAGATCTAGAGGAGAAACTGGCTCTGCTGCTTGAGAAGATCCATGCCGAATGAGCCTGTGATCCTCGTCTATCATAAGGTCGAATCCAAAAGGGAGATCGGCGTGACGCGGATCTCCCCCGAGTCCTTCCGAAGACAGATCGAGCTTCTGCGATCGGAGGGGTTTACCTCAATCTCGCCGTATCAACTGCTCGATCACCTCTTCCATCAGCGCCCGCTTCCCGAAAGACCGGTTCTCATAACCTTTGACGACGGATATGAAGGCATCTACCGATTTGCCCGCCCGATTCTGACGGAGAACGGATTCAGCGCTACGGTTTTCCTGATATCCGAGTTCATAGGAAGCTGGAACCGATGGGACATCAGGCTGTGCGGCAGGTTCAAACACCTATCGATCGATCAGATCGCGGAGATGAGATCCGACGGCTTTACGTTCGGCTCTCACGGGGCAACACATAGGTTCCTCGCATCATACCGCGGTATCCTGCGCCGTTTTGAACTCGAATGGTCCAGGATCAAGCTTGAGAGGGAGATCGGGATGAAGGTGGATCTGCTCTCATATCCATATGGAGACTGGAATGAGGATGTGATTAAATCGGTTCGAAGGGCGGGATACAGGGCGGCGTTCACCATGAACCCCTTTCTCCCGATCTCAGCCGAAGCGATCTTCTCCCTGCCGAGGATATCGGTGTATTCGTTCGACACGCTGGAGAGCTTCAGGATCAAGAT
>CAZHVH010000641.1:0-2153 GCA_964535855.1 uncultured bacterium | reverse complement strand
CAGTTGCTCGGCATGCAAAAGCTCATGAAGCTCGATCTTAGCGAGAATCCGATCGTAGAGGTTTTCCCTCTTAACTTCCGACAGCCCTTCCCCTTCGAAGGACTCCTTTAGAAGCTCAAGTATCCCTTTCATCGGACAACCTCATCGGTATCCTGGGCATGAAGATCACCGAATAGTTCAGCTCAAGACGGAGGAGCATAGGCGAAAGCGGGCCCCACAACTCCATCGTTATCTCATCTGCATCCGTATGGCTCAGGTTCTCGATGAGCATCTGGACGTCCACTACGAGGGAAGCGTTATCCCCCTCCTGCCTGATCGGAATTCGACGTTCTGAACGTCCCATCTCCTCCGACGTCGTTCGAATCCTGAGGATGTTACCCGAGATCTCAAGCTTCACCGCTTTCGTCCTCTGTGGAGCCAGCGGCTCAGCAGATCTTAAAGCCGAGATCAGCCTCCTTCTGTCCACCCAAACGGTTGTAGGTTTCCCGTCCTTCGGCATCACACCCTTATAATCGGGATATCCCTCAGGGATAAGCCCACAACGGATTTGGACATCCCCGAAGTCGAAGATCGTTTCCCTTTCGCTCTGTGTAATACAGACCTGCCGTGAGGGGAGGATTTCTAAAACCTCGATGAGCTTCTCGCAGTAGGGGAAGGGAATGGCATGTCCTGCTTTGAATTCACAGCTCCTCCTCAGCAGGTTCGGCCGTTTCACCCGCACTATGGCCATTCTTATCCCATCGCTCCCGACAAGAGCGTATTCATCCTCCTCAAGCTCAAGCAGCAAACCCGCGAGGAATCTCCTCCTCAACGAAGCGAGATCTTTTCCCACCGCAAAGATCGTTCTCCTTAAGGCGTTAAGGAGTTCCTTGCTCTCCAAAACCGTCTCCTTCACCTCCTCCAACTCGGCTTTATCCTCCGAAGAGGAGCCTGAATCCACCTGTCTACCGAACAGCGAGTAGACTCCATCGTGGATGGAGATGGAGAGTAGGCTGCTTTCCCCATCGAAATTCAGTGTCACTTCGGGTTGATCGATGTTGCTTAAAATCTCCTTAACCGTTTCCAAAGGGGCGAAGACTGTAATTCTGCCCTTTCGGCGTACATCCGCCGGAAATTCGGTCTTAATCGTCATCCCGTCGAATTGTGTCTCCAGAACGAGATGCTCGTCGGTGCTTTCCAAATAGAGCTTCTGTTCAGGGGTGTTGATGTCGGCTATCTGAAGGTATTTGAGGAGAAGTTCCGTTTTGCATTTCGCCTGCATCGTTAAAACCTCCTTATGTTTCGTTATTTTAAGAGATCATCGAGGTTTAAACCGAGCCTTTTCAGGGATTTCATCGCCTCCCTTTTAAAGGCGTTTCGAGCGCGTTGTCTCAGGGATTTGACGGCTATAGGAGTTCTTCCCATGACCTTTGCTATCTCCCTGTTGCTCAACCCCTCAACCTCTCCGAGGATGAGGGCGGTCTGATAATCGTGTGGAAGCCGAGAGAGGATATCTCTCACCCAGATCGCGATCTCTTTCCCCTCAAGGATCGCCGACGGGGAGGGATCACCTGCTGAGATATGCTCGATCGCCGGTTCGTCTTCCAGAGGGATAACCGATAGCTTCCTACGTCTCTCCAATTCATCCATACAGAGGTTATAGGCGATGCGGTAGAGCCAGGCTTTCGCTTTGCCCGCATCCCTCAATTTTGAAAACGATCGGTACGCCCTGAAGAACGTCTCCGCCGTGAGCTCCTCGGCGTCGTCCTCATTTCCCATCATCTGTCTGATAAATCTGAAGATGCCATCCACATGTTTCCTGTAGAGCTGTTCGAACCTGTTACTCTCGGTCATCGGCGAAATCCTCTCTCAGGCTTTGCAATATATAAGACGGGATCCTCCGATTATGGGATCGGAAAAATTCGTCGTCCCCTTCGCGCTCGGTTAGATGGAAAACGAAAGGGATAGCTTCCCATACATCGAACTCCATCAAGCCCTGCTATATCGTTGATATCTTGAAGGAGATGGGATTCCCCGTGAAGCCGGATCACAACAGGCTGGAAGAGGAGCTGAAGAGCTCCTCAGCAAGAGGGATTCTTAACTGTAAGGAAGGCGCTATGAGGAAAGACAGGGAAAAATTTTTTCCTTAATCGTCGATTCAAGCCCTCTCTCTT
>CAZHVH010000640.1:0-2156 GCA_964535855.1 uncultured bacterium | reverse complement strand
ATCACTATGATCTCAATTCAAATTCTGGTTTTTCCCCTATTCCTTTTCTCAGCGGATCTCATCCCGAATGGAGGTTTTGAATCCGGCCTTTCGGGATGGAATAAAGTATGGACTCGTGAGCCTGGAAGGGGTCAAGTTTTCCTGGATGAGAAGATCCGTCATAGCGGGAAACGATCTGCCAGGATAGAACATAAAGGCGAAAAGGACTGGAGCTTTGATCCCGACCTGCGTTTCCGGGTCCGCCCGGGCGATCTTTTCAAACTTAAGGCATGGGTGAAGATCAAAGGAAAGGGATCAGTAACGCTCTGTGTTGTGACATACAATGGAAAGGGTGATGTCATCAAGTGGGTCTTCGCCCCAAAATCAGTTCGAGGGACGTGCGATTGGCATCCGCTATATACGAGGTTTGTTATACCGCGGGGAGTCTCTAGAATCCATCCTCGCTTGATCGGAAGCGGTCCAGCTATAATATGGCTGGATGATTTCTCGATGGAAAGGGAGGGCAACGTGATGGAGATGCGGGATGAGGAGATGCCATCAACGCTGAGTTTGAGCAATAAAACCATCTCGGTCACGCTCCACACCGACGATGCAATCCTCTCCGTGCTCGATAAGCGCACCGGGGAGATCTGGACTCAACGTCCCAAAGGTCAGGATGTGATTCTCAAAAGCGCAAAGCTAGTGGATGATAGCATAGAGATGGATCTGCTCCATACCCCCTCGGCCCTGGAGGTAAAGGGGGTTCTCAAGCTCGATGGCGATCTGCCGGAGTTCACCCTTTCGCTGTCAGCCAAAGGGGATCTGCCAAATCCCCTCAGGTTTCCACATCCCTTTGTGACCGATCCCGGGACCTACCTGGTCATTCCGATGAACGAGGGGATTTCTTACCCTGTCGATGATGAGAGCATCCCGCCCATGAGGCTCATCGCATACGGCGGACATGGGATCTGCATGGCGTTTTGGGGGGTGACGGACGGTGAGAAAGGTTATATGGCCATAATTGAAAGCCCTGATGACGCCGCCATACGGATAGATCGGGTGGAGGGCAGGCTATGCGTTGTGCCGGAGTGGGACGCGCAGAAGGGGAAGTTCGGCTACAGGAGATGGCTCAGATATGTCTTCTTCGATAAGGGCGGACATGTCGCCATCTGCAAGCGATACCGCTCCTATGCCAGGGAGATCGGGCTTTTCAAGACGCTTGAGGAGAAACGTAGGGAAAACCCGAATGTGGATCTTCTCATCGGAGCTGTGAACGTATGGTGTTGGGAGAGAGATGCTCTTGCGATCGTTCGGGAGATGAAATCGCTGGGGATCGACCGGATCCTGTGGAGTCACAGGGAAAAGCCGGATGTGATCGAAAAGATGAACGAGATGGGGATCCTCACCAGCCGATACGATATCTATCAGGACGTGATGAATCCCGAAAACTTCAAGTATCTCCGAGGCGTGCATCCCGACTGGCCCACAGATGCCTGGCCGAAGGACATCATAATCGGTCCGGACGGCGACTGGGTGAAGGGATGGCGGGTCAGGGGAAAGGACGGCAGATGGTATCCGTGTGGTGTGCTCTGTGACAGACAGGCCCTTAAATACGCCCGAAAACGCATACCCGAGGAGCTTAAAACCCATCCCTACCGATGCCGATTTATCGACACCACCACCGCATCCCCCTGGAGGGAGTGTTATAGTCCGGATCATCCCATGACCAGAAGTGAGAGCAGACATTGGAAGATGGAGCTTTTGAGGTTCGTCTCCCAAGAGATGGGATTGGTATGTGGAAGCGAGACGGGACATGATGCCGCCGTGCCCTATGTGCACTATTTCGAGGGAATGCTGAGCCTTGGCCCTTATAGGGTGCCGGATGCGGGACGCAATATGCTTAAGATCTGGGAGGAGGTGCCCGAAAGGGTGGCCAAGTTCCAGCTCGGACACCGATATCGTCTTCCGCTTTGGGAACTTGTCTATCATGACTGCGTTGTGGCACAGTGGTATTGGGGAGACTACAACAACAAACTGCCGGCACTTTGGGACAAGCGAGATCTCTTTAACATCCTCTACGGCACGCCGCCCATGTTCATGTTCAACAGGGAGATATGGAATCGCTACAGGGATCGCTTCGTCCAGAGCTACAAAAACGTCTGTCCCGTGGCGCGTGC
>CAZHVH010000639.1:0-2162 GCA_964535855.1 uncultured bacterium | reverse complement strand
TGGAGTATGGGCCAGGGGATGATCCTCTCGAAGAAGAGCGTCACATAGGGGTTTATGTATCTTTCGAAGATCACCCCCTCTATGAAGTCGACAAGCGTCCCGGCACCGAATCCCCCCACGAGCTTATAAAGGCCGAGATAGAGGACCAAAAGCAGTATCGGTGTGCCCGTCCAGGGGTTCATCATCAGATCGCTGAGCACCTCGGCGAACCATCGTCTTTGAACCTCCTCGATTCTGACCGTCTGTGAGATTATGGAATCGGCCTGAGCTTGTCTCTGCATGGTGATCACGTAGGACAGGGATCGGTTGAGCTTGGCCTTGGTGGAGGCGATCACCTTGTTCACCTTCCTGGCCCCGCGCTCCTTCGTTTTTACCTCGCCTTCAAGTTCGGCATCATCCTGTAACAGTAACAGCGCAACCACACGTTTAGGTATCTCATACTCGTTTTCGAGCAACGATTCCACCTGAGATATCGCCTCCTCGATCTCCTCGCCATACTTCATCCTAATTCCCTCGTCACTCCCGTCCTCCAATCTCTCTTCCACCCGCCGTTTCAGCTCGCCGATACCTCTGCCGGTGACGGAGACCGTGCCGACGACCGGTATTCCCAACATTCGCTCCAGTTTTTTCAGGTCTATCCTTATCCCCGCCCTTTCAGCCTCGTCCATGATGTTCAGATCCAAAACTACGGGGATGCCGAGCTCCAACAGTTGCAGCGTGAAGGGCAGCATACGTGAAAGGTTTTTGGCATCGACGACGTGGATTATCAGATCCGGTTTCTCCTGAAACAGGATGGATCTGGCGACCCTCTCCTCATCGGTTATCGGCAGGAGGGAATACATGCCGGGGGTATCGACCACCTCAGCCGTTATGTCGCCGAAGCGGGCCTTTCCCCTCGAGACCTCCACCGTGGTGCCGGGATAGTTGGATACGGTAACGTATCTGCCGGTGAGGGCGTTAAAGAGGGCGCTTTTGCCGACGTTGGGGTTTCCCACCAGGGCGATCTTGATCCGCGTTTCCCCACCTCGATGATGGGATTCATCCGATCCGCGACATGATCCCCTCATCTCCCATCCTCCCTGCAGCGTCGGCATATGCCGAAGATCTCAAACTTCCCGAACTTCAGCTCGAAACCGTATCTTTCGCTTATCTCCCTCTGCAGATCCATCACCCCGGATTCGGGAAACTCGACAATCCTCCCGCAATTTAAGCATATCAGGTGGCCGTGAAATCCTCCCACGGTTTTCTCATAGTGAGGATGCTTCTCATCGCTGACCGTCTCCCTTATCAGTCCGCTTTCAAGCAGAAGCCTTAACGTCCTGTAGACGGTGGCCCTGGAGACATCGGATCGATCCTCGAACCTCTCGCACAGATCCTTCGCCTCGAAATGGCCCTCCATCGACAGGACCTCCTTCAAAACGGCGATCCTCTGTTCGGTGATTCTATACCCTTTCCGTTTCAAAAAGGTTATAAACGCTCGGATCGTTTGTTCCATGCTTCACCTGGAATTGAGATTATGTTTCAATTATATTTTAACATCGCTTTCAGCTTGAGTCAATGTCCGAGGAAATAGATCGGATCTCCAAACGCTAATTCCCAATAGCCCTTTTACCCCTCCGAAACGCCTTCAGGTTGGCTTGGAGGGCCTTAGTCGGTACGGTTTCGCTCAGCACCTCCTCCCACACACTCTCCTCGAAAGGGAGGAAGTTGGAGAGAGCTCCGATTAGCGCGACGTTGGCCGCCCTCGGCTCGCCCGATTCCCTAGCTATGGCGAGGCCATCGACCATGTATAGCTTCTCAAACCTCCCGCGCAGTAGCTCGTCGACGTTTTCGGGATACTTCGCCATACCGGTGGATACGGTGACGGGGATGATCTCGGTTCGGGCGACGATCACCATCCCGTCCGGTTTCATGTAGTCGGCGTATCTGAGCGCTTCGATCTTCTCAAGGGCGAGCATATAGTCGGCTGTTCCCCTCTTGATAAGCGGCGAGTGGACGGCTTTGCCGAATCGAATCTGGGCGACGACACTGCCGCCCCGTTGAGCCATCCCGTGAACCTCATTCGTCTTGACGTCATAGCCGCTCCTGAGGGCGGCGTTGGAGATGACGGTGCTGGCCAGCAGTATCCCCTGTCCACCTACACCGCACAGGATCAGGTTTCT
>CAZHVH010000638.1:0-2171 GCA_964535855.1 uncultured bacterium | reverse complement strand
CAGCTTTCAACCCCTTAGACGAAATTGGACGGCGGGATGTTCGGGAAAAGATTCAGCTCCGCCGAGCTTGACAGAGATGGGCTTTAGTGCTAGAATTTCAGTCGCTTCACTCGAAATCATGATGAGGAGGTCACGCTGTATGGCCAGAAGCAAAAGCAAGAGGAAGCGCAGGAGACACCAGATCAGGCTTCGTCAGAAGAGACGTATGAAGAGGAAGAAACTCGCCCAAAAATTGGGGATAACCGTTGAAGAGCTGATCGAGAGGGAAAAGTGGTGGCTTCACCCCCAGGGTGGAGAGACCAAGCGGGAATTGGAAGCCGCCTCTTAATTAAAGTTTTTCCATAACGGCCTTAATCTTTTGCTCAGCGGTCATATGTCTGTCGCGGCGGTCATCTATCTTGATCGTCGTGACAACCCTTCTCACCTTATCCGAGAAGGTAGCTTCGTGCATTAACCTGGCGACTCTGAACAGATCATCGAGGTCGCCTTCAATTACGGTTCCCATAGGATTAAGCTCATATTTGAGGCCGCTTTCCTTGGCCGCTCTGACTGCTCTCGTTATGTGTTCGCTGAGGGCCGGGCTATCTGTACCTATCGGCACAACGCTTATTTCCATCATTGCCATCGTTAACTCCTCCATAGGTTAAGTCCATAGGTAATGGTAAACCGATGTTAAAGACAAGGTCAAGCCTCCCTTATCTCCTGGCGTTTATCGCGGCGATGTTTTGGTCCACGGTTGCAACCGCCTTCAAGTTGGCGCTCAGGGGGTTTTCACCCATTCAACTGCTCCTCTACGCCTCTTTGACTTCCTTTCTCACCCTGTTGATCTTCAACGCCATCCGCTTCAAAGGCAACCCGTTCGTCGGAATAGGGAGAAGCGGGATAGTTCTATCAGCTATCTCCGGAATTTTGAATCCGTTCCTTTACTATATGGTTCTCTTCAAGGCATATGATCTTCTCCTCGCTCAAGAGGCCCAGCCCCTCAACTACACCTGGCCCATAGCGTTGACTCTGATCTCCATACCGATCCGTAAAAGAAGCCCGAGCCTGTGGGGGTTATCAGGAATGGCCATTAGCTTCTCCGGAGTTATGTTCATCTCGACTAGGGGAAATCCGCTAAGCTTCCGGCTAAGCGATCCGCTCGGCGACTCGCTCGCCCTGGGAAGCGGCCTTATCTGGGCCGTATACTGGAACGTGAACGCCGGTAGAGAGGGCGATATCGCTCAGAACCTGATGATGAACTTCATCTTCGGCCTCCCTCCCCTCCTTTTAACGGCGGTGATCACAGGCAACCTCTCTCCCCTTCCCCTCTCTTCGCTGGCTGCTTCGATATACAGTGGCATCTTCGAGATGGGGATCACGTTTTTGGTGTGGAATCACGCTCTCAACTCGGCGAAGGATGTCTCCCGCGTCAGCAATATCGCTTATCTCTCTCCGTTCTTCTCCCTGATCTTTATCAGTCTCATCCTACGTGAGAGGATCCTATGGAGTTCAATCGTCGGACTGAGCTTGATCGTAGGAGGGATACTCGTGCAGAACTTGAGGCGGTAGATCAGGGGGCAACTTCAGTGTAACGGCTTATTATACTCTCAAGCTTCCTGCGCATGTTTTTGACGTGTGTCCCTTCCCAAAAGACCTTACCACATCTAGGACATCTATAGAAACACACCTGAGTTGCATAGACATATGGGGGAACAAGATCGCGAACTTCCTTTTTATCCCTGACCTCTTCTATAGGCACATTACATTCAAGACATCTGCTGAGGAACCGTTCCCTTGAGACCTTAAGGTTAAACGTCTCGATGACCTCTTTGAGCTGTTCGAGCGGATCGGTGCTCCTAACCATAAAGCATTTCGCCTTCCTTTTCAGGAAATGACGATCCCGCGTCAAGATGATTCTGTCCTCCTTGATCGCTATCCTAACCAAATCGTCATCGGAGCTGATGGGATAGAAGGCGGCGTCAAACCCGAGCATCCTCAGCCATCTTCCGAGTTTAATGACGTTTTCATCAACGACGAATTTGGGTTCAAAGTCGGGCATATCTTCCATCGATGAGGGACTCCTGATTTATCCATGCGATGTAAGGATACAATAGCCCTCGGAAGCTGTCAAGCATAAACATCCCGCGCTTGACATCGGGCAGGAGCCATTGTATCATACTGGCATACCC
>CAZHVH010000637.1:0-2176 GCA_964535855.1 uncultured bacterium | reverse complement strand
ACAGAAGCTCCGGCGAACAGGCGAGGTTTACGGTGGAGATAATGATGGGGATATATGAGTCGGTACGCACCAAAGGGCTGGTCAGAATGCCGTTGAAGGTCAAGCTCAACCCGCTGGACGAGATGGTGGAGGAGGGCATCCTGCCTGTGCTGAAGCCCGGAAAGTATGACATAAGACTGCGAACTTGATCGGAAAGGAGGAAGATCATGGCTTTTCCACAGATCTACGGGCTGCTCCTCTCCCTGATATGCTCGACCAACGGCCTAGGGATCGATGGCTATCACTTCACCTATGACGGCGAGCCGATCTACATAGTCGGCAGCGGGATGGAGGGGATCGGCACGGAGAACAGCCCTGACGGCGAGAGATGGGAGGCGTGGAAGGGGTACATCGATATGCTATCCGATCATCAAACCGAACGCGTTAGATTCCGTATCCGTTTCTTCCCCTGGAGCTTCTGTTGGGAGGAGCCCGGCGTGGCGAAAAGCCCCTGGCGTGTGGTCGATCCACGAAAACCGCTTTACGATCTACATAGCTTCAACCCCCGCTTCTGGGAGCTGGCGAAGCGCATATGCAGCTATGCCGAGAGGAAGGGCGTGCTCGTCGAGTTCGTGCTTTTCGACAGATGCTCGCTCGAGAGATGGAGGGCGGGGGAGAGATGGTTCAGACACCCATGGAACGCCGATTGCGGCGGCCCGATAAGTGCGCGCGACGGCAAAGGTGAGTTCTATACGCTGGCCCAGCCCGATAACCTAAACCTGTTCGAAGAGCCGTTTTCGCCTGGATGGGAATGGGCGAGAAAAAGCCAGTGGTTTCAACAGCGCTATGTGAAGAAGGCGATCGATGAGCTTTCAGGGTTTAAGAACGTCTATTGGGAGATAGTCAACGAGATGGAGGGGTTCGACGATCTGAGAGTGCGGTGGGTAAAGCATTGGATCGATTTCCTAAGCGCTCACGACCGGCGGGATAGACCTATCTCCTTTTCCGGCCTTAACCCGTTCCGCGGCGATGAGGTCTATTATAGGCTGCCGGGGTTGGACATAGTTCAATGTCATGCCGACACCTATGAGGTCGGGGATCGCATAAGGCGGCTGCGCAAATACGGCAAACCGGTGATGGTGGATGAGGCGTTTTGGCACGGGAAGAGGCCGAAGGACTGGAGGAACCCCTCGCCTGAACAGGTGAGAATAGAGAGGTGGAGTTTCTGGAACGCTTTCGTCGCCGGCGGACATACCACGGCCGTATGCTGGCAGTCCTTCACGAAGCGACCCATACACGACTGGCTGCGGATATTCGCCCTGTTCGTGGAGAACACGAGGTTCACCGAGCTGGAACCTCACGACGATCTGATCCTATCAGCTCCTCCGGATTTGCGCGTTCACGCGGCCGCATCCCCTGGAGGTGAATACGTGATCTACTGCACGGCCGAGGGAGCATACGCCCCTTCGAGCTCAGGCGGGGACATCAAGTTGAAGCTGAAGCCGGGAAGATACATTTTAACCATATCCGATCCGAAAGGCGGAAAGGAGATATCCCGAAGTTCCCTATCAGTGGGTGATGAGCCTTTAGCCATAAAGCTGCCTCACTTCGATGAGGACCTGGCGATGCACATAAGATGAGCAGCGATGCCCATCTTCCGCTCCCACTCCTCAAACATGTCGCAGATCTCGGAGGGAACGACGAAGCGGACATGTCCGGACTTCACGAGTCGAACTTCCCCCTTCTGGGCTCGATGGAATCCCACACGAACGGCCCGCCATGGGTTCTGACGATTTTGACGCCTAAGTCACGCAGATCCTCTGAGGTCAAGCTGACTATATCGTTGCTCTTATCGAAGTCCTCCTCGATCCCGAAGAAGGGGATATCGGGGTTACGGCGGATATGATTTACATCCGAGCCATCCGCAATGGTCATCCATCCGGCGCACATCATCGCCACAAGTGAGATAAGGACGATAGGCTTTCCCATCCCTTTTCCCTCTCTTTCGTAGGGGCGAGGCATTCCTGCCTTTGAATGCCTCGCCCCTACAGGGTTTGTAGTTTGTAGAACCACAGGGGGTTACTCCTACGCCCACAAAATCTTCATGCACCCCCTTCCAGTATTATAGCCGAAAGCCACGATCACATCCACTCCAGGGTGTATGAAAAATTTGTAGGGGCAGGCCCCCGTGCCTGCC
>CAZHVH010000636.1:0-2178 GCA_964535855.1 uncultured bacterium | reverse complement strand
CGACCCGCCATCTCCAGCTCCGGGTGATCATAGATGTTCCCGCCCTCGTCAGCGAGGATCATCTTAGGTCTCATGGGATACGAGTCCTTTCCGTTCGTCCCTTTTTAAATATCAATATGTTCTCTCTTTGCATCACGTTATATAATCCAAATATGATCTTATCTATATTCTCCACAAGGTCAAACCCGATTTTCTCAGCCTGATCTATGATGAACTCCACGGTTTTCACCTCTTTCCCCTGATAGGTGGCATTCCCGACAACTATCACAGCATATTTTTCAGGCTTCAGAACTCTATACATCTCCTCCAGGCTCCTTCTCATATCATCGTCGTATAAATCTATCCTTTTTTGACCTCTTCCCCTCACTCCGATAAATTTCTCCCTGAGCTCGATCAGATCATAACCTAAGACCTTCAAGGCATGAGCGTCATTAGAGACGTAATCTAAAGCGATGGAATAAGGAGGGGAGGTAATGATTCCGTCGATACTGTTATCCTTCAGTGGCAGTGTTCTTGAATCACCCATCTTAATCTCAACTTTACCTGGATTTAGATCTAGTTCTTGGACGATCTCAGCATAATCCCTCACCGATAGTATCATCAGATTCAGGTTTTTCCTGAAGGATTTTGAGAAATCCTTTTTCCTCCTCACGTTATCACTGATAGCCACTAGCTTAGCCATCCGATAGAAATTTCTGACCTTTTCATCAGGTATAGTGTTTATCGTTTCGTCCAGTGATTTATTTTCAAGATTGAACAGATTTAGGTTAACCCGATTTAAAACTTCATCCTTCCAATTTAAGATCTCAGGTAAGACATCCGCCGATTCCGTCTTTACTTTGCTTTGCAGGACACATAGAGGGGAGACATCTACTCCTATGCAGTTAATCCCCAACAGTTGAGCTTCCACTGCTGTGGTGCCGCTGCCTATAAAGGGATCTAGAACGGTGTCACCCTCATCAAGGCCGATGATGTTCAGCAGAGCCCTGATCATTTGAGGATGGAACTTACCTTTATAGGGATATATCCAATGGGTTAGATACTGATTTACCGATCTTGTTCTGTTTCTTCTCACTATGTGGAAGTAATCGGTGTACTCTCCTTTTATCAGCTTAAAATATGCCAGCTTTCTTTTTAATTTCTCGATATCATGGGCTTCCAGCAGTTTGAATTCCCTTAGACCACTGGTTATTTCAAACTTCACACTTAGGGATTTCAACTCAAGCTGTGCCAGTGCTAACTCGTATATAAATTGGACATTATCAAAGAGCGTCAGCTCTTCTTTAGGGAGAGAACTCTTCTTAAATGCCCAAAAGCCTCCCTGTTGTTCCGTTTTTTCCAGGTTCTTTCCGCCTTTATGGCTAACGGTTACCTCGCTCATCACTACCCCCTTATCTCTCCTTCTGCCAAAATAATCGCTCCATCTTCACCAGAGTACATCCGTCTGTTATCCGAATGGAACTCGTATTTCACGTCCAGCGATAGTGATTCTATCGATAATATCTTGTAATGTTTACATTTATAAATATGATTGTTTCCTCGCTCTCCAGCCACATAGATCTCAAATGAGATGATAAAATGGAGCGCATCATAGATGACCTTAAACTCGCCAGAAGGGGAAAGGTAAAAACTCCTTTGCGTGGTATTAGCATTCCTGGGGTTATAGGTTTTGCACTCCAGATAATATGGATTTCCTTTATACCAAAAGATTATATCAGGATAGCCTGTAGATCTTCTTCGACCACTTAGGCTTGAGGGAATATCAGCTTTTAATCCCAAAGAGTTTAAAGCGTTCCTGACAAAAGGCTCAATATCGTTTCCTACCTCATTAGGTCTTGGTCGTAAAATCCCCTCTCTATTTATCTCATCGCCGGCATTTACAGCTGCCCGCTTAAGCAGATTCAACACTTCTTGATGCTCTCGATTTGAGAAATCAAAGGGGATAACTCTCTTTCCAGCTATCGCTTCTATCACCAGATTGAACGGGATACCTTTCAACGGTTGCAACATCTGCTTTATCACGCTCTCTAATCTTCTCACGTACTCCTTGTCATCCATTTCTTTCCCCCTTGGTATAGACCGTCTGTGCCCCCAAGATGAGGACGCTGAGCACGAGTATCAGATATCCTGAAATATATCCAGTAGCGATTCTAACACAGATTCGCTTCCCCGTCAAGG
>CAZHVH010000635.1:0-2180 GCA_964535855.1 uncultured bacterium | reverse complement strand
GAATGGCCGCTGAAGGGGTTGCCGCCGATGATGAGCCTGGTGATCTCATGTTCGCCGAGTTTCACTTTGGGCAACATCTCAGTTTAACCTCCCCGTTTTCCCTTTGTATGCATATGTGTTTTCTCCAGTTTACCTCATCCTTCTCAGGGAAATCGGATCGGAAGTGCGTTCCTCTGCTTTCAGTTCTTCTCAGGGCGGCATGAAGGATGAGCCTCGAATTTCGCAGCATATTACAAAGCTCAAACGCCTCCCTCTTCATATCGCGAGGGGTATAGTTCAGGCCATTGAGGTATTCCAACACCCTTTGCATGGTGGGGCCGTCCCTGATGATCCCCGCCGCTCCCCACATCAGGTCTCTTATCTCCTCTATGGCCTTTTCGACCTCGATCTCCCCCTCCGGTTTCGTCTTATGCCAGGAGACCTTAATGCGGTCGAGTTCAATACCGTTTTCGGCGACGAATCTGGTTGCCGTTGAGCCCGCTCGTTTTCCGAAGACTAATCCCTCAAGGAGCGAGTTGCTCGCCAATCGATTCGCCCCATGGACACCGGTGCAGGCCACCTCTCCACAGGCGAAAAGACCTTTCAGCGACGTGGCGGATCTAAGATCCGTCTTAACGCCGCCCATCATGAAATGGGCCGCCGTCTGGACGGGTATCAGATCGGTCGTTATGTTCAATCCCATCTCCGAGCAGGCCCTGTATATGGTCGGGAACCTCCTTTTGACGAATTCCGGATCGAGGTGGGTCACATCGAGATAGACGCACTCGTTTTTCGTGCGGTGCATCTCGATCCAGACGGCTCTGCTGACGATATCCCTGGGGGCCAGTTCCGCCCTGGGATCGTATCTGGGCATAAACCTTTCGCCCTTTGAGTTTATGAGGATAGCTCCTTCGCCGCGAACGGCCTCAGATATGAGAAATCTCGGCGCCCCGTGGAGACACATCACCGTCGGGTGAAACTGGACGAACTCCATATCAGTCAAGACGCAGCCTGCCCTATATGCCATCGCGTATCCGTCGCCGGTGGCGACATCCGGGTTGGACGTGTATTTATATATCTGCCCCAATCCCCCTGAGGCGAGGATAACCGCTTGGGCGAATATACACCCTATCTGTCCGTCGGGAAACAAAGCCACACAGCCGCAGCATCTATCGTCGATCGTTATCAGATCGATGGCGAAGGTATGTTTTATCAACTCGATGTTGGGTGTGTTTGCGGCGCGCTGGACCAGCACGTTCTGCGTCTCCTCGCCGGTCGCGTCTCCCCTGGCGTGGATGATCCTCCTTCTTCGGTGGGCGGCCTCAAGGCCAAAAGAAAGCTTTCCGTTTTCGGAGTCGAAGTGAGCTCCCCACTCTATCAACTCCTTAACCCTATCTATTCCCTCACGCACCATCTCCCTGACGGCCGCTTCATTACAGAGGCCATCTCCGGCCATCAGGGTGTCCTCGACGTGCGAGTTGATCGTATCCTCCTCGCTCAGGGCGACCGCTATTCCGCCCTGGGCATGGGCCGTGCTGCTGTCTTTGATATCGCCCTTCGTTATGACCGTCACCTTATAGCTTTTCGCCGCCTCTATGGCCGCCCTCAGTCCGGCGTCGCCGCTGCCGATCACCAGGATATCGGTTTGGAGGCGAGGGCCGGATTCAGAGTCGAAGCTGACCATATACCTCGGATCCATCCTCCTACCTCTCAACGGGGGAGGAGCCGGCATTTTTAGCCATAGGATTCACGCATTTGCCGATCGCCTCGGCGACGATCGTCCCGTCGCCAAGGCTCATCCGGGCTTTCGCCTCCACAAATCTGCTCCTGATCCTCGTGGCCTCTGCCTCCACGTAGAGCTTTTCACCTACAGGCGCGGGTTTCCTGAACCTCACCTGAAGATAAGCCGTCAGTGAAGCGCCCCAGATGACGGTCCCGATTCGGCTTATCGCCTCATCCAGTATCGTGGCTATTATTCCTCCATGGACCATATTCGAC
The DNA here is from genome assembly GCA_964535855.1 of uncultured bacterium. Taxonomy (GTDB): domain Bacteria; phylum Poribacteria; class WGA-4E; order B28-G17; family B28-G17; genus JAGGXZ01. Next base: position 203 of record CAZHVH010000635.1, on the reverse strand, counting down.
CACCCTTGGAACCATGGGTTGGGAAGGCATTCGGTTTTCACCCTACGCCCTCCCTCTGATATCTCAAACTCCAGCTTTAAACCGATAGGGTTCGACTTACCACAGGCGAAACATTTGCCATCGTCCCAAAGCTCCATCCCCGATCTCCTTGCAAGCTTAAATCCAGACGGTATTTTACCACACGGAGCTTCGAAATACAACGT
>CAZHVH010000634.1:0-2180 GCA_964535855.1 uncultured bacterium | reverse complement strand
TGTTTCGATGGGCGATCGATAGGGCGGTTTATACCTCCTCCACCCAGTGCTCGACGGATGTGGAGGACTATCTCTGCGATGAGGTGCTGGCGAAGTTCGTCCACATCGACAACCTCTACATGATCAGGGACTCAGCCGGCAGGAAGGTGACGGAGATAGCCGAGATGCTGATGGAGGGCGAGAGGATCCCCTCAAGCGATCCCACCCTAAGGGAGATCATGCTCCACCAATACATAGGTGACTACGCCCTCTTCATCGCCGGCCTCTTCCCGGAAAGCCTCAAGAGGATACGGAGAGGCGCTAACAGGGATTACCTGCTGATGACCCTCGATTCCATAGTGGTGCCCTTTGAGTCGCCCTTGGATTACTACATAGAGCGAGGACGCTCATCCTATGGGAAGGTTTCCAAGTTCTACGTCGGTCTTGACGGCAGGAAGTTCATGCTCTTTTCGGATCTCTCCTCCCGTTTCAGATCCTACGTCCAGTTGATGAGCCTCATACGCTTCTATCTGGAGTCGAGCCCCCGATTTCAGGAGATCAGAAGGATCATCACCGGTTGACGAGGGCGGGATCAATCGGGTTCGTCAAGCGGGATTCCGTACCGTTTCATCCTTCGCCATACCGTAACGCGGTTGACCCCAAGGAGCCTGGCAGCTTTTGATCCTCATACCACCAACCTCAACAGGCTGTAAAGTCCCAGAAGGGAGATGATGATGCCGCTGATGATCGGCAGCTTCGTGAAGAACCGGTTAAACCTCCCGCCGATCATCATCTCGGCTATCCTTCCCACGTTGGCGGCCGTGATCGCTATGGTCGTTATGGTGAAGGCCACGCCGAGGCTGAAGATCAAAACCAGGACCAGCCCCCTGTTGACCTGGCCGGATGAGATGGCCGAAAGTAGGACGGCTATACCGGCAGGGCAGGGAACCATGCCCGCCGAAAGGCCCATCAGGATCAGTTGAGGATATCTATATCCGCTAGGATGGTCATGGTCATGATCGTGATCATGCTCATGATCATGTATATGCGGATGGGAGTGGTATCTCCCCTTAATCCCTCCGTAAAGCACCCATATGCCGACGCCCAGGATCATCAGCCCGGCGATCAATTGGAAGGAGGTCTGCACCGGGCCGACAAACGCCCTTTCGGAGACGAATTTGAAGATCACCCCCAGGACTATAACGCTGAACGTGTGTGTAAAGGCGGTGATGAGTCCCAGTATAACGGCATCCAGCGTTCTGCCCCTTGTTCCGACCAGATAGGCGGCGATGACGCTTTTGCCGTGGCCCGGCTCAAGGGTGTGAAGCATGCCCAACAGAAAGGCCGTGCTGAGGTAAATCTTCGATATATCCATTATTTCACCTTGACCTCACCCCAGACCGTCGTCAGCTTCGATCCGGGTTCAACGGCCAGGACCAGCTGCTCGAGCCCGCTCATCAGCCCTTTGATCTCCTCCTGGGAGAGCGCCTTGTTGAATATAGCCACCTCATCGATATCCCCTGAGAAGAAGCTGGCCCTGGAATTATTGGCATATCCGCAGCCGATGGTCAACGGTTCATCGTTCACCTTGTTTATGGGAGCGGCCGAGCCGGAGGAGCCGATGAACTCCCCATCTATGTAAAGCTTAACCTGCTGGCCGTCGGAAGTGCCCGCGACGTGATGCCATTGATTCATCTTCAATACGGGTCTCCCGGCATATTTCGCCCTCTCGCCTTTAATCGAGACGCAGAAGCCTATATCCCCCATGGAGCCTCCCAGCAGAAGAAGGAACTGATATCGATCCATGGCCGGCGTCCAATTGCCTCTCGCCACCACCCTTGCCCAGTTAGCCCAATTTTTCACCTGCACCCAGGCCAAAACGGTGATCTCCTTTTCGATCGAGTTGAGGCTATCTGAGGCCGGGACCTCGACGTAACCCGATCCGTTAAACTCCAGTGCCTTTCCGAATTTCCCTCCCACCCACTTAGCTCCGACGATCTGCCCGTCGTTCCCGTTCCCCGAAAGGTCCTTTAACACCTCCCCCTCGCCCTCATCGAAGAGCCACAGGCCTATGAGGCTCTCACGCTCGATCGCCAACCCGATCTGGGCGAGGGCGAGCATCAGCAGAATCGAAACGGATACCCTCCACATGGTCGCCACCTCTTTGCCGGTTTCTCCTTGTATTCTATCACAAACGACAT
>CAZHVH010000633.1:0-2182 GCA_964535855.1 uncultured bacterium | reverse complement strand
GGAGAGGGCGATTCAGTTCATCAGGGAGAAGCTGGAATCGGATGACCCGATGATCGCTCAGGACACATACTTAAGATCCCATTTGGCGATGAAGTTGATAGAGCTATATGAGAGATCAGGTGATATCGCCTCGTTGGCGGAGGAATATGAGGGCGAGCTGGCCTCGAATCCCGACGACAGGTTCCTCAACTATGCCGTCGCCATGATAAGGATAAAGAGGGGGGATCTCGAGGGAGCCGATGCGCTCGTCGAAAAGCTGATGGGCGGGACCGCCCCTCTCAACTCCAACTGGCTCTTCTCGCTGGCGGATGCCTATCGCAAGGCGGGCGATAGAAAGCGGGAGATCCGGCTGCTTGAGCGGGCAACGGGAGGTGAACTTTACAGCTCGTATGAGCTCACCCGGATCTATGAGAGGCTCGGGACGCTCTATGTTCAGTCGGGGGATAAGGAGAGGGCGAAGAGGATCTTCCGCAAGATGGCCGGCATCACGCTCATGAGAAGCAACAACCCCTGGGATAAACGGCGGCTGGCCGATCTATTCAGGCAGAACGAGATGTGGGAGGAGGCCAAGGCGATGTACATGGAGATAATGAACGATCCCTCAGCGGATCGATTCTTCCGCGATGAGGCCCAGCGTCAGTTGGTGGAGATCGAGAAACGCATATCAGGGGTGTCCGCGACGACACGGATCGAGAGGAAGACCTCACAGATGAGCGTGGGCGTCAAACGATCGCTGGCCCAGCAATATATGCAGCGGAACGAGCTCGACAAAGCGAGGAAATTGCTGCTACAGATCGTCAAAGAGGTGCCTGAGGATTACGAGTCGCAGAGGATGCTCGCCCAGATCTACTCCCGAGAGGGCGAGCATGAGAGGGCGATAGCCCTGTGGAAGACCCTGCTGAAGGTCGATCCCGAAAACACGAGATACCAGGACGGCCTCATAGAGGCGTATCAGTCGGCGGGCAGGCTCGACGAGGCGCTCAAGCTCGCCCAGGGGTATCTCAAGAAAAACCCCGATAGCTTCAACTACGCCCGTCTGGGACGGATTTACACCTCCTGTGGCAGGGTCGACGATGCCATCGAGGCATATCGCAAATCCATCGAGCTCAACCCCGGCGATCAGCGCGTCCATCAGGAGCTCGCCCGACTCTACATGCGTAAAGGCGATCTTGAATCGGCCGAGCGATCCTTCAGGGAGGCGCTGAAATACACCGGACAGGACTGGCAGCGACGGCAGATCCAACGACAGATAATGGAGATATACCGGCGACAGGGGAAACTCGAGGAGATGTTCCAGAAGGCGGAACAGGAGGGCAGGATGACGTTCGACATGTGGCAGGAACGGGCGCGATACTACCTGAACCGGGGCGATCTGGAGAAGGCGGCTGCCTCTTACAGGAAGGCGATGGATATGGCGACGCAGAGCTGGGATCGGGAGAACGTCGCCAACGAGCTGATAGGGATCTACGCCCGCCAGGGAAAGGATGATGAGGCGATAGGGCTCTACGAACAGATCTTCCGCACCTCCTCAAGCGGAGGCATGTCGGCCTCCATAAGCTCAACCGGCGTCAAAGTCCATATCGGCGGCGGTCGGGCCAGGGATACGCTCATAAACGCGTATAAAGATCAAGGAAGGTTGGGGGACCTGCTAAAACGCTTCGAGAAGAAGCTCGAGGAGAATCCCAAAGATCCAGCCCTCCTCAGGATGGTGGCGGAGATCCACAGGGTAAGGGGAGAACACGCCAAGGCCGCCGAGGCTTACCGGAAGGTATGTAAGCTCGGCTCAGCGGATGCGCTCGCCTTTTATCACGCGGCGGCGGAGTTCAACCGATGCGGGGAGAAGGAGAAGGCGCTGGAGATGGTGAAAAGCGGTGAAGCCGCCCTCTCCACCAGCAATTGGAGAGGGGATTTCTATTTTCTCGCAGCGCTCGGAACAATCTGCCTCGAGGGCGAGCTGTATGACGCCGCCATCAAGCTGTTCGAGGACGCCCTTTCTCAAAGCGGTTTCTACCATTTGGGAAGCGGACGAGTGATGGTATACCGTGGGCTTGCTCGGAGCTACCTCGGCGCTAAAAGGTATGAGGACGCTATACGAACCTATCAGCAGGTGGCGAACATGGCACAGAGCGAAAGCGATCGCCGGGAGGCCGAACAGGCGATAAAAAAGATCTACAAGGAAAGC
>CAZHVH010000632.1:0-2182 GCA_964535855.1 uncultured bacterium | reverse complement strand
GGATTCAACCATCGAAGAGTTGGCTTTCCGAAGGATAAGGGGTTATAATACAGATGGTTTCCGAAAGCCTATATTTGGAGGGTATCATGTGGAGGACCTGTTTCGGTCTCAACGGTTTTATTTCATCCCGCCTATACGGATACAACTACAGCCTCGACGATATCCTCTCCCACGCCCGCGAGCTGGGATTCGACGGGGTAGAGGTGCACAATGGCCTCGATCCGTATCCGGGCGAGGGGGAGGATATAGGGAGATGGAGGGATAAATACGAGAGACATGGGCTGAGGATAGCAGGGCTTCAGGGGTTCGTACCGCTTCCTGGAACGCATCCTGATCCAAAGGTGAGAAGACGATACGCGGAGATGGCACGGCGACAGATCGACCTCGCCCTCTCCCTCGACGCTGAGTTCGTGGGCTTCTGGCCAGGAGGCCGGGATCAGGAGCTTTCCGACGAGGAGATAGTCGATCGGCTGGTTGATACCTTCCGTCAGATAGCTCCCTATGCCGAGGAGAAGGGTATCAGGATCCATATCGAGCCGGAACCGGTACAGGTAGATTATAATCTGGAAATCGCCTACGCCGTCGTTACTCAGGTCGATTCCCCCGCTTTCGGGGTGCTCTGTGATACGGCACATTTCAACGTATTGAGCGATGGGGAGCTTTATCGGTGGATGAGGAAGTTCGCCGGGAGGGTATCACACCTACATCTTGCCGATAACGATCGGAAAACCCTCGATATGCCGGGAAGCTCACATTCATCCAAACATCTGATCTTCGGCGATGGGGAGCTAAAGTTGGAAAGGATTATCCCAACGCTCGTTCAAATAGGATATGATGGATGGATTCAGATAGATGTGTGGGAACACCCTGAGCCGCTCAGATGCATCGAGATGAACAAAAAGGCCCTCGACGAGGTGTTGACCAGGTTTAAGGATACAAAGGTGAGGGTGTATGCTCCGAAACCGGGGTCCAAGACGGAATCCTACGAGGTGCTGCCGATATCCCTGATAAGGCGAAGGTTTGAAGGGATGAACATCGCCCTGGTGAACGTCGAACCACATCAGCCGGCGAAAGAGATGCACAAACATGATCGGGATGAGGAACTATGGATGATCCTAAGCGGGAGGGGACTGGTGATATTCGACGGCGGATTCGAGGCGGAGGTAGAGGCTGGAGACGTCATCTACTGCCCATTAGGCGGGGAACATCATATCAGAAACATAGGAGATGAGGTTCTAGCTATCTTCAACGTTCACCTCCCTTTGGAGTAGGGGATGTCGCAGTTTGCCGGCTTTAATGGCTATATGCGAAGTCCCCTTGAACTCATCGTAGACCGATTCCATCTCCTCGATGGAGTCGAAAAAACCTATGATGTATGCCGCGCTAAATGATTCACCTCTCCCTATCCTTATACCTCCTATCTCCTGGATCATACAGACATATCCTCTCTGATGACACCATGCCTCATAGACGATCTCAGGGTTGAGCGTCATCCCCGCGAGCCACGGACCGCCTCTGATCTTATAGGCCCTGATGAACCTCTCTGGAACCTCGTTCGCTCGTCTGTACAGGAACCTCTCGTCAGGTGCGAAGTCCTCGTTGAACTCCTTCGATGGGATAACCCCATGATAGCTGAGGTAGATCGCCTCGAAGCTGTCGCCGCCGGAATGTTTGATGTGCCCCGGCATATCTATCCTGAGGATTAATGACTCGACATCGTTTGCACTTGTTACCCTATCCGAGGCGAGGATATATCTCCTCCCCTCGAGAAAGATAAGCCATTGTTCCCAGAGCGAACCTGGGATATATCCGGGAGCGGCTTTCGTGTATCGGAACCAACCTCTAACCCCGATTACCTCACGACCGCCGGTGATCTCCCAATTTATCCTCCTGGCTTGGGTACATATCTGTGGTAGCTCGATATACCGTTTGGGAATGTTACCGTGAATCTTATCACCCCATGGATATCTCATCCCTTCCGGCGTGTCAGGTTTATCGGGACCGGGCTCGAGCAGAAAATCCACGATATCTAATCCGAACCCCAGATCTCTCGCTCCGGTTCGCTTATCAAGGAAACTTCCCCCGGCTATCCCAGAGACATAACCCCCAGTCCGGATCGCCGCCGCCAGTTGGTCCGTCTCAACCCTCAGATCTGATCCGGATATCTCAAGTTTCAGCATCT
>CAZHVH010000631.1:0-2185 GCA_964535855.1 uncultured bacterium | reverse complement strand
GATACGGTTATCAGAGATTTGATCCTCTGAAATGTCCTCTCCCCTATGCCGCGAACCTGCTTGATCTCCTCGATCCGCTTGAATTTACCGTGTTTCTCCCTGTATTGAAGTATTCGGTCAGCGAGGGTCGGGCCGATGCCCGGAAGCCTTTCGAGCTCCTCCTTCGAAGCTTCGTTGATGTCCACCGGCTTCGAGATTCTCTCCTCCGGTGAGGGACGAGTTTCAAAAGGGATGATTTCGGGTTTGGCCCCAGCGTCCTCCATCTGAAAATCCGGCTCACCCAGAAACAGAGAGGGCCTATAGGCCTTAGCCAAGATAAGGCCGATCCCCACAATTAAAGCGGCCCCTATCAGTATCAACGCCTTTCGCTCTCTCTCCGAAAGCATCACATCGTCTGCGGGATGGCCTCCGGTTCGGCCGTTTCAGGGGCGGACGGATAGTACCTTATAGCCCTAGCCTTTATGGTGACCGTTCTCCTGAAGAGATTTCCCGTCACAAGCGGCCTATAGGTGTAGTTTATCTGGACGAGGGCGTATTTCGGCTTGAGCCCCTTCTTATCACGGTAGGACGCTATAAGCACGGTGATGTCATCGCTCCTTAGTTTCACTCCGTCCGCTGCTTCTCTCACCCTCTCTTCGACCAGATCCGGATCGATGACTCCTTCATACGCTGCAAATTCCGCCCCTGTGGTGGCCGCGTTGCTCAGAGCGATTCGAATGACGAAGTACCATCCCAGCTCGGCGATTCCCAGAAGGATGAATATCAAAAGCGGGAGTATGATGGCAAACTCAATGAGCGCCTGCCCTCTTTCACCTCTCAACATAATCACATCCTTCGTTAGGACAGACAAGGTAGATCTTGCCTTTGGATCTCTTCTCCACGAGAAACGGGAAGCCGCATTTAGGACACGGTTTGTTCACGGGTTTATCCCATATGGCGTAATCACACTTGGGATAGTTTTCACATCCGTAGAAGATTCTGCCCTTCTTAGATCTCCTCTCGACCAGCTCCCCGCCACATTTAGGACATTTAACGCCGGTGCCGATCGGCCTGGTATTTTGGCAGTCGGGATAGTTGGAACAGGCGAGGAACCTCCCATACTTTCCGGTTTTTACAACCATCGGACTACCACAAAGGTCACATACTCGATCTGTTACGATCTCCTCCTTTATCGGTCTGGTGTTGGTGCATTCGGGATATCCGGAGCAGGCCAGGAATTTTCCGTATTTGCCCCATTTGATCACCATCTTTCTGCCGCATTTCTCACAGATCTCGTCCGTTTCCTCCTCCATCTCCTTCTTTGCCTCATGGATCTTATCGGGGGCGGCGTCGAGATATCTGCGAAAACTGGAATAGAACTCCCTCAACACCTCAACCCAATCGGCCTTCCCATCCTCTATCCTGTCCAGCTTGTCCTCCATATCCGCTGTGAAGCCCACGTTCATTATCTCAGGGAAGCTCTTTATCAGCAGGCGGTTAACCATGATTCCGATCTCGGTCGGCGCGAGATAGCCCTTCTCCTTGACCACATATCCCCTATCGAGAAGCGTGGATATGATGGTTGCATATGTGCTTGGCCGACCTATCCCTTTATCCTCAAGCTCCTTTATAAGGGTTGCCTCGGTGTATCTGGGCGGAGGTTGAGTGAAGAACTGTTCGGGTTTCACCTCCAGAAGCTCAAGTCTTTCACCCTCTTTTAGCTCGGGCAGGGTTTCTTTCCTCTTGTCATCACCTTCCCCTCTGTAAGCTCTGAGAAAACCGTCGAAGAGGATGACCGATCCGCTTGCTCTGAGCTGGTATCCGTCGGCGGAGATGTTGACTGTGGTCAGCTGAAGTCTAGCCGGTTTCATCTGGCTCGCCACGAATCTACGCCAGATGAGGTTATAGAGCCTGTACTGGTCGGAGGAGAGGTGCGCCTTGATTGAATCGGGAGGTCGATCCAGGTAGGTGGGTCTTATGGCCTCGTGCGCGTCCTGAGCGCCTTTCTTGCTTTTGTATACGTTCGGCTTTGATGGGAGATATTGTGAGCCGTAGTTTCTCTTTATAAGCTTTCTGACAGCGGCTATCGCCTCATCGGCTACCCTTGTTGAATCGGTTCTGATGTAGGTGACCAGTCCTATAGGGCCTTCCCCGCCGAGCTCCACCCCTTCGTAAAGCTGCTGGGCTATCATCATGGTTTTTCGGG
>CAZHVH010000630.1:0-2194 GCA_964535855.1 uncultured bacterium | reverse complement strand
CCCGGACCTTCGACGAGCGCGAAGGCGGCTATCCTCTGAGATTCGGACCTCCGACGGGTGGAGGCTTTGAAGTGATAATGGTTCGGCATACTCCTATGATACTTCGATGGAATTCCCTCATTGTAAGGGGTCTCGAACTGATCCGTATATGAGAAGCTGAATCCCCCTGGGGTGTAAAGCCATATTCTCATCTTCGCTCCCTTGCGTCTGGAGGTCACGCTCTGACCATCCTCATCCATCTCGAACGGCTCGAAGGCATGTAGCAGCCATTGGAAGGTGGAGGGTTTCGGAGCGACGAGCTCGTCGATAATGCAGATGAGTCCAGGGCGGACGAGGAGGATATATCTCAGGAACTTCGTCAGTTTTCCCCCATATGCCTCCGTCGCATCGCCGCAGACAAATCCGTAACGGCTGTGCGTATCGAAGGCGATGATCCTCCCACGGGCTTCGGCCGAGCGAGGGATCTGACCCTCCCCATCCACCAGAATCCCGCAGTGGGCTTTGGTCTGACGCGTCCACTTGACGTGATGTGGCATCCCATATGCGGGACCGTAATATCCGGAAGATGTGGCGAGGGCTTTGCCGCCCTTGAGGATGCAGAAACAGTTCTGATCGGCATGGCTGTGGCTGACGGAGCCGTAGGGAGACGATTTGAAAAGCACAAACGTATCGTTCTCCGGATCGGCTATGTCGCTATGCAACGCCGCCCATCCCACGCCTCTGAAGACGGCGTCGGTGGGCATATCCGTGGGAGGCTTCGGCTTCACCTCGTCGGGCAGGATCAGATTGATCAGGCTCGCCGATCTCCGGGCGTTCGGATTGGCCACCTGAGCCCACCATCTGCAGGCCGGATCTTTGAAGAGCTGAGCGTGATGGATCATGAGCGGGGCTCCACCTCTCGGGGAACCGGTTGTACCCCCGTCGCCGAACGGGGCGATCTCCCCGATGGGCGAGGTACAATAGAAGAAAAAGCGCCTCACCCTCCGAAAGAAGGGACGCTGCCAGAGGTTGATACCCAAAGCGGCCCGCACTGCCTCAAAGGGTGGAAGGAGGATGGAGTTATAGGCCCGTCCGTATCCGATCCCCTCGGCCCATCCCCCATCATGTCCGCCCCAGTGGGGAAAGACGGTGTAGATCGCCCGCAGAGCGTAATCCAGCCACTCCCGCGCCTCCGGCTCCTCCGCCAAAGCGATGGCATGTTCACACAGATACCCCGGCAGCCTCCCCGCATGGCTCTCCTCGGGGAAGGCCAGGAAATCGCAGCGATCCCTCAGACGTCGCAACATCTGGTTTCCCCTGGCTATTAACATCCGCCGCACGAGCTCCCTCTCCGACTCATTCATCAGGTCGTAGAGCCAGTCGTAACAGTGCGCGCCGGTTTTGACCAGGCTCAGCCCTATCTCATCTCCATACGGCGCCAGGATGGACGAGATCCCCTCGGGATCCCACTTGGCCACCTGAGTCAATATTTTGAGCGCTGCCTCGCCATATCTGCGATCTCCGGTGAACAGATATGCCAAGGCCAGCGGTTCCATACCGTTATCTATCACCCCGCGGAAATCGCGGAAGGCATAGACGTAAGCCATTCTGCGTTCAGCCGGATCATCTATCTGATCATAGGTGGGTTCCTCAGGCGGGTCCAGCGATAAACACCTCTCGGCGTGTGAGATCAGGGCCTCGATAGATTCCTTACGCGTGTCCTTAGCGCTTTCGCGAAGGCGATCCAGATCGGATTTGAGAAAGATCACCCTGGGGTGTTCGGACGGAACCCGCTTGAGGAGCTTATCAGCCGGTATCCATGGTTGCTGGGGAGCATCTTCGGCGATGGAAAAGAGCTTTGGCCCCCACGTATCCAGGGTATTGCCGGATTCATCTATCGCCAAAACTCGCCAGCGATACTCACCTGGCGGAAATATCCGATCCGGCACGTGAACCGGATCGACCAGGTTATCGGCCTGATAGATCGTTTTCCCATCGGAGTTTTGCATCTCAAACCGATAGCTTTGCGCTCCCTCCGCGCGCCACCAGCAGAATCCTGGAGGGTTGATCTCCACCTTTTCTCCATCCGCCGGCCTGGGAAAACTACCTCTCGTCGGCCGTCTCTCCGGAAAGGCCATGATTTCGTCCTCCTCGATAAGCAGCTTCAAACGTTGGGCTTTAAAGCATATCACAGTCGAATGAGAAAGGGAAGGGG
>CAZHVH010000629.1:0-2198 GCA_964535855.1 uncultured bacterium | reverse complement strand
TCCTCGTTCCTCGCTCCTGGTTCCTCGTTCCTTTTCTCCCAGAGAAATAAGCTCTTCTGACCTCTCAGATCTCTGCTACACTTAACGATAATATGAGCGAACCCAATAAACGCAATGAACACACGAAAAATGACCAATGACCATAAATGACCACAAGTGACTATAAATGACCCTTAACCGGTGGCGCGAAGAGGTGAGGAGGTTAGGGATCAGAGATTGATATGATACATCCTGTGTCGAAACTGCAACTGGAAAACGGCGATGCGATCACACCTCACCCGTAAAAACTCAACGATCGCTATAATTGACGAAACGGTATGGGGATTGCTTCTGGGAGATGGCGGAGATCCCAACGGAGGTGTTTAAGATGATCAGATGGATGTTCATCGGTGTGGCGCTTTCATCGATGCTGCTGAGCCTCATCGGGTGTGATACCGATAAAAGCTGTTACACCCCCGACACAACCCCGCCGGCAACGCCGAGGGGCGTCAGAACCATAACGGGAGATGGCAAGGTCACGATAGAGTGGTACGGCAGCGATGAGCCGGATCTGGCCGGGTATCGGGTCTACAGAAGCGACGATAACGTCCACTTCGAGATGATCGCCGAGGTCTCGGGAAACATAACCAGATACGTGGACAGGGACGTGCGTAACGGCGAGACTTACTATTACGCCGTCTCCTCCTTCGACCTCGATGGGAACGAGAGCGATCTCAGCCCCGAGGAGGTGTGGGACACGCCCCGTCCCGAGGGGAGGGTTATCCTGGACGATTATCAGCTCTCACCTAACACCAGCGGCTTCGACTTCTCAAACGGCGAGCAGGGTCCGGTTCCCTATGACCGTGCGACCACCGACATCTACTTCGACGCCGATAACGGCGTCTACTATCTGCTTTCGGATAACGGCACTCTGATGCAGGATATGGGGTATCATGAGAGCTGGGACGATCTGGACATCGCCCCTGAGAAGGGATACGTGGGCGATATCATAGAGATATTGGAGGGACACACGTACGCCTTTTACACCCCTGAGGGGAATTACGCCAAGATAAAGGTTCTGAGGCTCACCGATAGATCCGTAACGTTCGACTGGGCCTATCAGCTCGAGCCGGATAACCCCCAGCTTGCCCCGCGTAAGCCTTAACCCTGCGGGGGTTTTTCAGCCCCCGCTTATCTGAAGAACTCATCCTCGCTCTCCTCCTCGACCGCCATCCTCTCCAGCTTTTCCCTCCGTATCCTCCTGTAGTTGATGTATACGATCAGGAAGGCCGCCGAGATCAGCATCCACAGGAAAGAGGAGCTGGAAAGCAGAAGGGTCACCTTGTAATGTCTTTCGACGTGCGAGCGCCATCTCTCATCGAAGCTATAGGGTGTCATTCCCGTCGTCAGCGTCATGGCGTTTGTGAAGCTCTCCCCAAGCCTCACCAGATCCAATATCGCCCTCAGCGATTCCCTGCCGTAATCCCTGGCGATCATCGACACAGCGCTGAGGCTTTCGGCGTATGCCAGGCTGGCGAGGTCGGGTTCGTCGGGGAAGCTGGTCTCCAGCTCTCTCAGCGGTATGATCGATCCCCACACCGCTCGTCCCATCAGGATGAGATCGCGCCTGAAAAACATGCCCTCCCCTGAAAGCAGCATTGCCATCCCCTCGTTGAACCAGAGCGGGATCTCGCTCAATCTCCCCCTGATCTTCTCTCCGATGATCACATGGGCGATCTCATGACGGAGGACGACCAGGAACTTCAGGTTTCTGTTCTCCGTAAATCCCGGATCTCGCACGAGCACCCGCCTCTGAAGCGGAAAGGCACATCCTGCGGCCCAATCCTGTATCGGGGCGTTCACCGCCCTGCGGAACTGATCCTCACTGCCGCAGATCCATATCTCGATCCTGCCCTCAAAGGGCATGTCGAAACCTTCGGCCACCTCCCTCAGGAACTCCTCCCCCTCCTCGATCGATCTGCGGGCATCCGAGCGGCTGCCTGTAAAGTAGACCCTGAAGTGATCCGAGTCGATGTGTTTCCAGACCTCACATATAGCTGAGGAAGTAAGGAAAATCAGAAAAAGAGATGTCAGGGATATAATTCTCACCGCATCTTCCTCCACCTTGCCACTTAAGTATATCAAAAGTGACCTGACAAGGCCATATACCGACCATCACTTGACAATATCGGGGACGGGTGGTAATATCTATTTGCGAA
>CAZHVH010000628.1:0-2206 GCA_964535855.1 uncultured bacterium | reverse complement strand
AAACGGTCTATATTCGCGACAAGGTAGGGGGATGAGGGCCACGGGCTTTCATCCCCACATCATTCCTTCGGCCCGAAGGCATACAATTTCCCGTCAACGGAGATGCAGAGCAGTTCTGTGGGATCATCCCCCATACGGAGAACCCCTGTCCATACCTCCCTACGCATCCTGTTCCCCCAGAGCTTTCGGATCTGAGGAAGGTCCTTAACGCGCTGACCGTATCCGTTATACAGCGACTGGACCGGCCCTGAGGTGTTCACCCATATGAGCTGCTCTCCCTCATCGCCCCAGGTTACGGGGCACGATCCCTGGCCGATGTAATCGGGCTGAATGGACCACAGCCGATCGCCATAGCCCGAAAAGAGGGTCAATATCCCCATATTGCCCCATCTACATGCGACCAGAACCTCCACACCGGGCAGATCCTTTCGCACCTTTCCTGTGACCCTACCCTGAGCATGTCCCACCCTGTGGATCATCCTGGTCCTCCCTGTTTTCCCGTCCACCACGTAGACCCCTGCGCTGCCGCCGAGAAGGAAGGCCACAGGGTCCACAGACGGATCGTCCGCAAACGGACCTATGGCTACGGCATCGTAGTGATGTGCCCCCGGTATTCTGGCCATCTCCTCCGCGAGGTCATGTCTCCAGATCATCTCTCCCTGGGATGATAGGAGCGTACCGCCCGCCAGCACTTCGTCCTTGCCGTCTCCGTCGACGTCACAGAATTGCACGGCATGTCCGTGTCCGTAGGGAGGGTCCACGCTATTATGCCAGAGCAGATTCAGCTCCTTATCGTATGCCCACAGGTTAAACCCTCCGTCACCGGCATCCCGTCTCCACTCTCGCAGGATTATATCGAACCCCGATCCGGTCAGATTGCCGCTTGTAAGGGTAAAGGCCGTGATCCGAACGGCATCGTCCAAGGGAGGCACCTTTGACCGGGCGATGATCTCACCGTCCACACCCCTTATGACGCACATCTCGTCCGACACGACGGCGCTGCCGCTCCTGCCGACCACGCTTGTCCGCGATTCCATCCTGCGCTCGCCGGTGAACCCGTATATGAGCCTACCATGTTCACCATGTCTTTCAGAGAAGACGATCCCGCGGATCGGGATAGGCGTCTCCCATAACGTTTCACCCTCAGCCGTCATAGCGCGAAGTCTCTCCCCTCCTATCAGCATATCGTATCGTCCCGGTCGGACGAAATCGGCGAAGATCGGCATACCCCCGAGCTCCCTCAGGTCCAGCGTTCTGACCAGAACCGGATCGGGGACTGCCTTGGATCGCTCCAGCTCCTCCTCACCTCGGCGCTGTCGGCTGATAGCGTCCCGTGCTTCCTGAAACGGGGTGCGGAGGATCTTCAGCGATGCGACCTGTGCTCTGCCTATGCCCCGTATCCCCGCCTTGCCCTCCCGAAAGGTCGTGTCCGTGCGGAAGAAATCCACGCCGAGTTCCTTGCACCTGCATCGAATTCCGTCGCCGTCAAGATCGACCTCAAGCGTCACAAATCCATCAGGCACGTCCACCTCCTGTTCAGCCAGAGCGATCCACTCGTCGTCGGACCGTCGATATAGGACAGCCCGGCGTTTCCCCTCGATCCCGAAATGGTAGTAACGCCTCGAGGTTTGCATTCGAAAGACGATGCCGATCATCGCTTCAGAGCAATCCGCTCTATCGACGTGCGGCGAGGCCTTTACGTCTATCGGCTTGACCTCAGCCACCACGCGGTAATTCCTGCCGTCCGGCGGACCGGCGACGATCGCCCGTTCCTGATCGGCCAGCTTCCATTCGAGAACCCTCCGATCCCCCTCCTTCACCACAGCTAGTCCGGAGTTCAGGTTGAATCCGCCCCATGGCGCCAGAGGGGTCTCCCACCCATGGAAGTGTTTTTCCCTCACCTCGTCCTCTTTCACTAGAGGCTGAAGCACAGGCCCTTCTGGGCATCCCTCCAGCTTAATCTCGGCCACTACCTGATAATGTATCTCCCCTCGGTTCATCTTAGCTTCCCCTTTCCTAAGCTCATTAAAAAAGCGGTCAGCCATCCGCCGACCGCCGCTAAAGGAGGGACCAGGCTTTTCCCTTGTTCCCGGTTCCCCCTTCATTGTGCCTTACGCCCCCGACCCTTGACATTCGCTATTCCATCCCCATCTTAACCGTCCGTCCCGTTTCAGCGGATTCCATGGCGGCGTCGAAGACGGCCATA
>CAZHVH010000627.1:0-2208 GCA_964535855.1 uncultured bacterium | reverse complement strand
TTTGCCGAGTGGTGTGGGGTAAGATATGGCATCAGCACCACGAGCGGAACCAGCGCCCTACATACCGCTCTGGGAGCGTTGAACATCGGCCCGGGGGATGAGGTCATCACCACTCCTTACTCCTTCATCGCCACCTCCTTCTGCGTTCTTCAGGCCGGAGCGATCCCCGTTTTTGCCGACGTGCGCAGGGAGGATCACTGTATCGATCCCGATGAGATCAGGAAGAAGATCACCAAACGTACGAAGGCGATCATCCCCGTTCATCTCTACGGCAACGTCTGCGAGATGGATGAGATCATGTCCATCGCTGAGGAGCACGGTCTCTGGGTGATCGAAGATTGTGCGGAGGCGCATGGCGCGCTTTATAAGGGGAAGAAGGTCGGTTCCATCGGCCACATCGGCGCCTTCAGCTTCTGCCAGAACAAGACCTTCACCACGGGCGGCGAGGGCGGAATGGTGATCACCGACGATGAGGAGATAGCGTGGGAGGCCCGTTCGTTCCGGGATCACGGCTATGACGTCAGGAAGAGAATGAGCCTTTTGGAGATGGAGGGTGCTCTTCCGTATATCCACCGCCGCGTCGGTTTCAACTACAGGATGACGGAGATGCAATCGGCCATAGGGCTCAAGGAGCTGGAGAAGATAGACACGTGGAACCTGCCCAGGAGACGTAGAAACGGCGAGATATTGATCGAGGAGCTCTCCGATTGTCCCCAGATAAAATATCTGCCCGTGCACAACAAGGAGAAGGTGAACGGCTTTTACGTCTTCCCGATCGTGTTGGATTTGGGTAAGCTTACCTGCGACAAGAAGACGTTCCTGAAAGCGGTAACGGCCGAGGGGGTTCCGGCGTGGCGCGAGTTTTGGCCTCAGAGCTATAGGGAGAGGGCCTTCATAGAGCATAACGGCTTCGGCAGGTTTAAATTTCCGTTCCGAAGTAAGGAGTATACCGATCCGAAGTCGGTGGAGTACGATAAGGTCTACTGTCCGAACGCCGCCTGGCTGGAGGAACGCACGTTCATCGTCCATGTCTATCCCACGCTGGAGGAGGAGCATATCCGTCTCTTCGCCAGGGCGATTAAAAAGGTGGCCTCTTACTACGCGAGATGAGGAGGGATAACGATGGTCAGATGGGGGGTAATCGGCGCGGGAGGCATCGCCCGCCGGCGCACCATTCCTGAGGGGATCATCCCAGCCCGGAACAGCGTCCTGACCGCCGTGATGAGCCGGGATGAGGGAAAAGCCAGAGAGATAGGAGGGCAGTTCGGCGCGAAGGGTTACACCAGAATGGAGGATCTGTTGGAGGACCCCGAGGTGGATGCCGTCTACATCGCCACACCCGTCTATCTCCACGCGTCCCAAACGATAGCGGCCGCCCGACATGGCAAACACGTCCTGGTCGAAAAACCGATGGCTTTGACGATTGATGAATGCAGGAGGATGATCGAGGTCTGCGGTGAAAATGGGGTCAAACTGGGCGTCGGATACATGATGCGCTTCCATGCCCATCACCGTAAGTTCAGGGAGATGGTCGGAGACGGGGTGTTGGGCAAGCCGGTTCTGGCGAGAGCTCAGCTTTCCTGTTGGTATCCTCCGATAGAGGGGGCATGGAGGCAGAAGCCGGAGCTGGGGGGCGGAGGTTCGCTGATAGATATGGGAAGCCATTGCATCGACCTTTTGGAGTTCATCCTTCATAGCCGCGTCGTGGAGGTGAGCTGTCTGACGGGGAACATCGTTCACGGCTATCCCGTTGAGGACGGCGCCCTGATGAGCGTTAGGTTTTCCAACGGAGCCCTTGGGATCGTCGACGCGTTCTTCAGCATCCCGGATAACTCCTCGAAGAACGTGCTTGAGATCTATGGGAGCGGGGGAAGCATATTGGCAGAGGGAACTATCGGGCAGCTTCCCACCGGCGAGGCGATGGCCTATCTGGAGAGGGAGTCGAGGGGATATCAGGCCCTGCAGGAGAGGAAACCGGGGGAGGGTGAGCCGATAGAGGTCGATCCGGTCAACACCTACAAGGCCGAGATAGAGGAGTTCGCCGATGCGATCATCCACGACAGAGAGCCGATGATCTCCGGGGAGGAGGGGCTTTGGAACCTGAGGATAATCCTCGCAGCCTATGAGTCGGCCAGGGAGAGACGAACTGTGGAGATTGACTTTCCCAGCGAATTCTAATAAAATTTAGTCGGCTATCACTCTATTTTA
>CAZHVH010000626.1:0-2214 GCA_964535855.1 uncultured bacterium | reverse complement strand
CCCCTTTTTGAACTTCCAGGTTATGTTGGGCAGGTTCCCGTCCTTATAGAGCGAGTATGTCCCCACCTCCCAATCCTGATACCCGATATACCCTGCCGCATGGCTCTGGGTGCTGAAGATGGGGTTTCCGAAATGGATCGTGTTCCTCACGAACCAGGGGGTCAGCACGAGCAGGGTGGCCAACAATCCGACGGCGAACATCCTATCGGCATACGGCCGATCTTTGACTTTAGGACGTAGGAGAAGGTAGGTGAGCATATAGGAGGGGATGAGGACGAGCCCCGATCCCTTGGCGTAATAGGAAAGGGCGGCCGAGATGCCCATGATAGGGAACCATCTGGGTTCTTCCAGCCCCTTTAGAAAGAGGAGTATCGTCGTGGCCACCATGAAAGTGTATAACAGATCGGAGAGGCAGTAGAGCGAATGGCGGAACATCTTCGGCACAACCAAAACGGCGAGGCCGGCGGCCAGCCCAACGAGGCCGCTTCTGGTCAGCTTCCGTGCCAGCAGAAAGGTCACGATCGGCAACCCCAGCGATGAGACCAGAAGGGAGGGGATCTTCGCCGCGAAGGCCCGCTTGCCGAAGATCAGAAAGAAGGGAACGATCAGAAAGGAATAGAGCGGTGGATAATGGGCGTCGGGATGTGTTATCTGGGGATATTTCCGCTGAGAGATGAAGTAGCAATATCCGATATACTCGACCGACAACCCTCTCCCGTGAATGAGACTATCGGCCATCTCGGCATAATCGGCCGCATCAGCATGTCCTATCCATTTTATGGGATATACGATCCATAGCTTCACCCCGAAGAGGATCGTTCCCAAAACTGCCAGGAGAATCAAAACCCACTTGCTCATCGGCATTCATCGGAGCTCATCGACGTTATCCCTCACTTTTCTTATCGCCTCAAGGATCAGATCCATATCCTCCCTTTCGCCCAAAAAGGCGGCATGCGGTATGCTGAGGGCCTCTTCCTTATAGATTCTCTCCGCCTCAGGGCAATATACCTTGCTGTAATCTATCTCCCTGCCGTAGAGAGGACATTTTATCGGGCAACCTGTCCTGCCGAAGTTCATCCTCTGGAACAGGGGATTGTGATATATAGGTTCTCCATGAGCTCCTATTCCGATCGGAACCCCCTCAGCCCTCAGGGCCTCTATAAATCTGTTCCTCGGTATCCCCTCGAACTCCTCCCGTTTATATTTGAAGTTCCAGTAGTAGAAGCTCCATCTCGTGCAGAACTTTCCCTCGCCCCACATGTCGAAATCCACCAACGGTTCCACGCCCGGTATCTCCTTCAGTCCTTCAGCCAGATATCTGGTGTTCTGCTCCCTCCTTTCCACCTGTTCGTCTAACCTTTCGAGCTGGCAGAGCAACACGGCTCCCTGCCACTCGGTCATCCTCAGGTTGGAGGCCACCCTGTGGAACTCGTAGAAGGGCCTTCCGGGTATCCTGCCTATGTGCATGAACGAATACGCCTTTTCGGCCAGATCATCGTCCGATGTGAGCACTATCCCGCCTTCACCACAGGTCATAACTTTACCCTGCTGGAAGCTGAAGGCGCTGAGATGCCCCAGAGAGCCGCATCTTCTGCCTTTATATTCCGACCCATGGGCATGAGCACAGTCCTCTATGACGATGAGATCGTGCTTATCGGCTATCTCCATTATCCTATCCATATCGCAGGGGAATCCTCCGTTATGGACGGGGATTATCGCCCTTGTCCTATCGGTTATAGCGGCCTCTATCGCCTCGATGCTGATGTTGTAGGTGAGGGGATCGACGTCCACGATTATGGGCACGGCGTTCACCAGAGCGACGGAGGTGGCCGTGGCGACGAAGGTCAGGGCGGGGACGATCACCTCATCTCCGGCCTCCACGCCCGCGGTTTTCAGAGCACATTCCAGGGCCTGAGTTCCATTCGTCACCGCCACGCCGTATTTAGCCTGACAATATCGAGCGAACCTGTCCTCAAACTGCGATACCTTCGATTTCTCGGGGGAAGCCCCTCCTCTCCACCAGTTTCGGGAGTGGAGCACCTCCATGAGCGCTCTCTCCTCACATTCGTCGAAGATAGGCCATGTCTTCCCCAAAGGCCGGTCGACGACGGGTTTGCCTCCCTTCAATGCCAACTTTGCCATTTTATCCTACCTCCTGCAGCCCTTTTGTCGGCCATAATGATAACACAAAAAGGGGATGAGGTGAAGTTGACA
>CAZHVH010000625.1:0-2214 GCA_964535855.1 uncultured bacterium | reverse complement strand
TCCCTTCTCTCGCTCTCGTCCATCAGGGGCATGATCGAGTTGTTGTGTAACAGTGGGTCCGCGTCGGGCGGAAAGTTGAACTCCTCGACCGCCCGACGCCACTCCCCCGTGCCCGGTATCGGCGAAAAAAGCGCTATCTTGACCTGCACGCCGCATCGGTGAACGAAACGGACCGTCCTCTCGACCTCATGAACGCTCTGTCCGGGAAGGCCGACCAACACATAGGCGCCGACCTCCTCAGCCGTGAAGCCCGCCCTCCTGAGCGATTCAACGGCCCTGACGAAATCGTCGAGCGACGTCTTGCCACCCGTCATCCGCAATCTCTCCTCATCCGCCGTCTCCAACCCCAGCCTTATCGTCTTGAAGTTCGCCCTGAACATCAGCTCGGCTATCTCAGGGGTTATCAGGCTGGCATGTAGCCCGTTCGGCGTGTGGAATCTCACCTTTATCCCTCTAGATATGATCATCTCAAGGATCGGGATCACATGATCCTCGGCCCTCACGAGCAGGGCGTCATCGTAGAAGGCGACATCCTCGACGCCGAACTGTATATGGTATCGTTCGATCTCATCGACGACCGATTCGGGCGATCTGGATCTGAAGAGGGGATGAAGGAGCCTCGAGGCACAGTACGTGCATCTCATCGGACATCCACGTGACGTGAGGATGGCGATATACGGGAGCGACCCATCCCGGCGCGGCATCAGATCATGGGCTGGCTCAGGGAGCGTATCCAGATCTGAGAGGCTATATCTTTCGATCCCCGAGGGGCTCCCGGTTATCTCATCGGCGAGTTTGAGAGCCTCTATCTCGCCCTCGCCCCTGATGACGAAATCCGCCCCCGAAAGCCTGGCAGCGTGATCGTAACAGAGGGTGGCATATGTCCCGCCCAAGGCTATCGGGATATCCCCCCAGAGGGATCTGATCGCTTTGATCGCCTCGAAGACGCCCGGATACCAGTAGGTCATCTTGGAGGTGATCATGACCAGATCCGGCCTAGGCGTTCGCCTCAGCAAGCTTAGAAACTCCTCAGGCGATATACCGTATCTGCCATATCTGCGCGGCACATCCCTCAACAGGGGAGGCTTGGGCAGGATCTGTTTGGGTATCTTCCAGGTGTTATATCTTCTGAGCTTTGCCGGAGGTGCCGAGACGACGCAGTCGATCAACCTCACCCGATAGCCGTTCTCCCTGAGCACCCCTCCGATCGAAAGCAGCCCTATCGGCTCCATCCAGAAGTTGTACGCCGCGAAATCGTATATCCAGGGGTTGATCAGCAACACATCTCCCTTCACGGCGATATCAGCTCGAAATCCCCTTCATTTTCCAGGGCTAGTCTCCTGAGCATATATGCGCCGGGGCTCTTCTCGTTCAGCCCCATGCCGATGGCGTAGATCCTGGCCTTGATCCTATTGGCCTCCTTGAACCTCCTGGCGAGCTCTGTGGGATTCAATATCCCCGCGTTGGGGAGCCCGTCGGTGACGAGGACGATCAGATCGGGGCTCATTTTCAGGGCGTCCGACAGTGGGGCGAACAGGTCGGTCTTATCGTTTCCCCTGGTGGATTCGGCCGTAAATCTCTCCATGAATCTGAAGGCCAAAGCCACGTTCTCCTCCGTGGCTGGAACCAGATTTCCCCTGAACCTGATGGTTCTCTCGTGGAAGGCTATCAGATCGAACATATCGTTTTCGGACAGATCTGAGATCGATTGACGGAGATAGGTTTTGGCCATGCCCAGCTTATCGAACCCCGATGACATGCTCGCCGATACATCCAGGCAGTAGACTATCCTCCGCCTCTCGCCCAGTCCGCCGACGAACCTGAGGAGCTTGGGCTTCCGGATGAGCGAATAGGATGGGATGGAGGCGAGGTTCGAGAGGGCTCTCTTCGGCTCAGCCAGACCGCCTCCCGTCGTTCCCCCCAGATCAGGCACCACGTCGAATCCCTCGCTCGGCCCGGAGATCCTCGCCGCCGTGGTGATGCCCCTGAAGACGGGCGGAGGCAATTTCACGACGGGTTTCGTGGGGGAGGACGGACGAGGGGTGGAGAGGAGCGGCTGGACGACCCTCGGCGGGGAGATCCTCTTCACGCGGGGCCTTTCGAGCCTGACGTTCAGGTCGACGTATATCCCCTTTGCGGTAGCCTCTCCTCCCGATCGCCTGCTGAGGTGTATCGCCAGGATCGTCACGAAGATGAGATGTAGGATTATCGAGA
>CAZHVH010000624.1:0-2217 GCA_964535855.1 uncultured bacterium | reverse complement strand
CCAGCGCCTTGACCGCCTTCACATCTGCGATCTGAGCCCTCATCACGGATATACCCGTCATCTCCCTCTGTTCCATATACACATCACCTGTGAACCTCCTCGATGCCTAATAATTATAGCGCGAAGGGAAATCGTGTCAAGAAAATAGCCGAGGAGAGAAGTTCAACGATTAAGCGCTTAAAAGCCGATATGTGCTGATCGGCAGGGCAAGGAGCAGTTGATCGGGGTTCAATCGGGCTTTAGGCCTGCTTCCCCCGCAGCCTAACGAGATGTTCGCCCTGCCGGTCATCAGAGGGATGGCCGTGCATTCGCCGCACATCCCCCCCACGCCGCTGGCGATCCCCTGCGTCCTCCGTCCCGTCAATCGCGTGATGGTACGGATAAGAGGCATAAACTCATCCGGCGAACCTACCTTGACGACGACGTCAGGGGTAATTTTAGCATCCTTCATCGGGAAATAACAGATGTATTTCTCCCCGACGTCGAGCGTGATGGCGGATTTCAGATACTCCATGGCGATCTCCTCGCTCTCGGCATCGCCCCAACTGACCAGGATTCCAGCCAGTTCCCTCAATCTTTCCCCCTTCATCTCCTCCAATCCGAGGTTAAACCGGGCCAGAGGGCAGGAGATATCCTCGTTTCGGGCGTAGAAGGAGCGACCCTCCCTGGCAAGCCCCACAAGGGCGCAGTGGGAATCCGATCTGGTGACCCTCGCAAGGCCCTGCGGCTTGGTCGGAGAGATGGCGATTCCGATCTCGTTGATCAATTTCATCTATTCATCCTCCTCCACCACTTCGATACCGAGCAGCCTGCAGAGGTCTGAGATGGCCTCGACGTGATCCCCGTAGGCCAGCACCCGATGCAGTCCTCCGGAGAAGGTTCTGAGCATCCTCCTAGCGTTTCGGACGCGAACCTTCACCTTCGTCCTACACGCCCTATCCAAATCCGGGTTTCCGATTATCGTGCCCGTGGAGATGAGCATCCTGTTCAGATCGGCGAACTTCGCCACAGTCACCCTCTGTCCCTCCCTCATCTTGACCTGAAGGGATACGCCGGTTCTGGATTCGGAATGATTCCTTATGATGAACCTCTCCCGATTTCTGCCGTCCATCTTTGTTGGGGCGACGCAGTGTGCGTGGATCACGCTGTTATCAGCCGTGTCTATCACGGGATCGGTGATGAAGGAGGGGACATCGGCCAGGTATCTGAAAACCAGCATCGTCATCAGAGAGTTCAGATCGGCCTCACAAGCGGCGCATATCCCCTCGTCGTTGAGCAGTGAGAATCCGACGCACGGCGTCGTGGGCAGAACGTGGAGCATCGCCAGACAATCTATGGTTATGGCGTTCGCCTCTCTCTCCTCTATCACTCCCTTCATGGCAAGATACAGCTTGGAGGCCCTGAATATATCCTCTCTGCTCGGTTCCACCACCCATTCGGCCTCCTCGATCAGGGAATCGGCTACCGTCCGAGCATCCTCGTCGTTCACGTTTTCGTAGGCATCCAGGATGACCTGCTTATCCGTTTTCTCTATCCTGACGCCGAATTTGGCCTCCATATCGCCTATGCCGTATCCCTGGATGGTATCGGCGCCGTATATCAGTTTCACCGCATCGCCCTTTCTCTCCTCGAAAAGCAGTATCTTCGTCTCCCTCAGCCTTTTGTATGCGTCTATGACTTTGACCTTCCCCACCACCTCTCCGAAATCGGTGGTGGAGAGCAGCATGAGTTTATCGGCGTTCTTGTGTGTCTTTAGGGCTTCCCTACACCAGACATGCCAGCTATATGGCTCGACGAAGAGGATCATGGGCAGCCCTTTATCCATCGCCCTGAAGATCGGCTCATCCACTCCACCGCTCAGGCTGAAGAAGAGTATCCCGTCCTCTCCTTTATCCTCATCCAGCTTTGGGAAGTCCTCCCTGCCTTTCAACTCCTCTTCTATGAACTCGACGTTGGAGAGCAGCGGTTTGATCCCGTTCAATTTGTCCTTGAACCTCTCTATCTCCTTCTCCCTTTCCTCTCTTGTGAAGAGCCCTCCCCAACTGCCGCCCGGGGCGGCGAAGATCGTCCTCAGCTTCGTGCTCATCCGATCACCTCCTCATATGGGTTCGCTTACATTATCGCTTAGTGTAGCAGAGATTTCTAAAGTTACCGCCCGCCTCTCGGCAGTCCGCCGCTTATAGGTCATTTATTGTCATTTGTCGTCATTTATCGTCA
>CAZHVH010000623.1:0-2223 GCA_964535855.1 uncultured bacterium | reverse complement strand
CGCGCTCAGAGCAAAGCGAAGGAACTGGTCGATGAGGGATACCAGGTGGTGATACTCGGCGAGAAGGAGCATCCTGAGGTGATAGGGATCATAGCGCATGCCGGTGGGAAGGCACACGTCATCGAGAATTTGGAGGACGTCGAGGGGCTGCCGGAGATGAAAAGGGTGGGAGTGGTCTTCCAGACGACCCAGGAGCTGGAAAGTTTCGGCGAGATATTGACTAAGCTTCTGCTCAAATCGGACGAGATGAAGGTTCATAACACCATCTGTCACGCCATAAGGAACCAGCAGACGGCAGCCCGTGATCTGGCTAGAAGGGCAGATCTGATGTTGGTGGTGGGCGGTCGAAACAGCGGCAACACCAGAAGGCTGTTGCAGATCTGTAGAGATACGGGCTCCAGGGCGTATCACATAGAGACGGCGGATGAGATCGATCCCAAATGGCTTGAGGGTGCGGAGCTGGTGGGGATCGCCGCCGGAGCCTCTACGCCCGATTTCATCATCGAAGGCGTCGTCGAAAGGTTGAAAGATCTGAATCGCTCATAAATCAGCGGCTTTATCCGGCGATCTTGCGGCTCAAGGCTCCCGGAATTAGTTGTCATTTTTGAACGTCGGCTGGGGTTTACTCTAAGCGCCGATACAGCTCGGGCAATCTCACCCGCACGAACTTCATGTGTCTATGTCCCTGATAGTAGTATGTGATGAAGACGTATTCACCCTTGAAATCTATGCTCGGATAATGCGATATCTCCGTCGGCTCCAGATCCATGACCTTCCTCCAAGTCAGGCCGTCATCCTCCGATATCGCGATCGATAGAGGCGCCCTCCTCTGAAAGTTCCCGTCGATTATATCGGCTCCCCTCCTGGAAAGCCCGTTCAGATCGAATTTCCCCTTATCGTTCCATATGACGATCAGATCCCCGGTGCCCGGCATCCTGGCTATGGTCACGGGGGATGTCGGAGCTTTAAGCTCATCCAGCGGTTCCGGTTCGCTCCATGTCTCACCCTGATCCCTCGAGTAGCAACGATAAACGTAACCGAGGCCGGTTCTCATATACATCATGAGCCTGCCGTCCTTCAGCTCGATCACGCCCGGCTCCTGCAGGCCAACCCTGCTCTCCACCTCGTCGGGGAGCGTCACCTCACCTTTGCCTCTCCGCCAGCTTCTTCCGTCATCGTCCGAGTAATAGACGAGGGATTTCCAGTATCCGAACATCTCCGGGTTCCGATAGGTCGATACCGGAACTATAATCCTGCCCGTTGACGTCCGGATGACCCTGGCGTTGTTCAGGACGAAATATCCCTCATCGGCCGTGACCAGGATGGGTTCACTCCAGGTTTGGCCCTCATCGGACGACCTCCTCATATAGACCCTACAATCCCTGGTGGGGTGGTTCTTGACGAGGTAGAAGAGGGCTATCTCATCCGCTTTCAGCCTTAAGAAGCTCGCCGACATGACGTTACATCCCCCGACGTTCTCCTGCAGGACATACGGCTCGCTCCACGTCTCGCCATCATCCTCGGAGATCGTCGCCATGATCCTGGCGGGCGAATGGTCCGTCCCTCCTTCGTAGAACTCCGTATAGGCCAAAAGCAGCCTCCCATCCCTCAGGATGATGATGTCCCCCTCGCCCTTCCTGGGATGGGCCTCGTCGGCATGGAAGATGTGCTCATAGACATCAGACATCGCCATACCTCCTCGTAGTGATGTAAACAACGCCAAAAGCAGCAGCGGATATCCGCTCATAGTTTATCCTCCTATCCGGAGAAGATGAGCTTGATCGGCTTCACGGTCAGGGCATGTATCTCCGGTCTCCGCCTCAGGAGCAACGCCCGTCCCTCAAACGTCAGATCGCCGACCGTAACCGATCCTGCCCCCTCCTCGCACAGCACGAACGTGTCATCCAGACCCTCGCCTACGATTCGAAAGGCGGTCACCTTTTCGTCCGCCCGAAGCCGATACACCTGTGGGCGTGACTCCTCTCCCGGCGCCATCGGGAAGAGCACCACATCCAGCCGTGCCGGAAACCTCTTTTGGTGCTGCAGCGTCACATCCCACGCCGGGAACTCGCCCAACACCCCGTACCAGCCCACGGCTGGTGAGGTCTCCCCCTTCTGCGCTCGTACCTCCAGTCCCTCGGGGTCCACCGGCAGGATCGCCAGATTGGCTAACCCTTCGTCCCGCGTTACGATCTCCGAGGGAGAGACGGACACCTTCCCCGC
>CAZHVH010000622.1:0-2234 GCA_964535855.1 uncultured bacterium | reverse complement strand
GTTCCCGTTGGAGGTGCGTGATGTTCTTGATTTTAGGCGTTTTGCTCTGCGCCCAGTTTGGGCCGAAGTTAAGCGATGAGGAGTTCTTCACGGGCCTCGACCTGAGATCGCCCGATCTAGGGAAGGTCAAAGAGGCCGTTGAAAGACGGGATTGGCGTGAAGCTAAAGAGGGGTTCTTCAGATATTTCAAGGAGAGGGAAAAGCCGAGATGGTTCTTCGATTGGCGAAAGGGGCCACAGCTTAGACATCCGCGTCCCAAAACCGATCGCGCCGATAAGCTTCTCAAGCACCTCTGGTACTGGAACGGGAGATGGTTCAATCTGGGTAGGGATATAGACTGGTCCTCCAACCAGATGACCGAAGGGGAGTCAGCGACGATAGAGTGGAACGCTGCTCTCAACAGACATTACCATCTGTTGACCCTGGCGGATGCCTATTGGAAGACGGGCGAGGATAAATACGCCCAAGAGATCATCAACCAGATGCTGGACTGGATAAGGAAAAGCCCGCTAATCGACTCATCCGGCAACTCACCGTATCACTACGCCTGGGAGACGCTCAACACAGCCGTCAGAGCAGGCAACACCTGGTTCAACTCGCTATACCGTATTTTACCATCCTCCGCCGTCACACCCGATGCCCTCTGCACGATCCTCAAATCGCTCATCGAGCACGCCAGACATCTGGACGAATACCCCACAAGCGGCAACTGGCTCACGATGGAATCCACAGCGCTTTTCACCGTCGGGACGATGCTTCCCGAGTTCAGGGAGTCGGAGATCTGGAGAAGACATGGGATCAAAAGGCTGCACATGCAGCTATACCAACAGATCTACCCTGACGGGCTGGAGTATGAGCTCGCCCTGGGATACAACAACTGGGTTTTGAGAAACTTCTCGACCGTGCTGGAGCTGGCCAAACTGAACGATAGGTCCGACGAGATCCCAGACGATTACCTCATCCTTATGGAGAGGATGTATAACTACCAAGCCTATGCGGTGATGCCGAACTGGACCGTTCCAGGGCTGAACGACTCAGGGGATGCCTCACCCGATGAGTTGTTGAGGCAGGGATACAGATATTTCCCGAACCGAAAGGATTTTCTCTGGGTGGCGACTCACGGGAGGGATGGTGAAAAACCGAAGATCACCTCCATAGCCTTCCCGTATTCGGGACATTATGTGATGCGCTCAGGATGGGACGAAAACGCGAGATACCTGCTGTTCGACGCCGGTCCTTTCGGATCGGGACATCAACATGAGGATAAGTTACATATCATCCTCTACGCCTATGGGCGGAAATTGCTGCTTGACGCCGGAAACTACATGTACGACCGGTCCAGGTGGCGGAGATACGTCCTCTCCACCAGAGGCCATAACACGATCCGGGTGGACGGTCACGACCAGAACCGCAGGCGGAGACGTGATACCTGGATACTCCCCTACCCCTTTAAACCGCTCGAAAACCCCTGGATCTCTAACGAGGAACTTGACTACGTTTCGGGCAGATATGAGAGCGGGTATGGTCCCCGGAACGAGATAGATGTCCTGCACATCAGGGAGATCTTCTTCGTCAAGCCGGACTACTGGCTGCTGGTGGACACACTTCAGCCCGGAGATGAGGGGGAACATGAGTATGAATCCCTCTTCCACCTGAACGCTAAAGAAGCTAAGGTGATCGATGAGAGGGAGATCGTGATCACGGAAAACGAAGATGCCAACCTGGCGATCATTCCGGCTCTGACCCCTGACCTGAAGGTGGAGATCGTCAAGGGACGCTCGGAAGAACCGGTACAGGGATGGGCGAACTATCCATGGAAACCCGTCCCGACGGCGATCTTCAGGAGGAGAGGCGGCGGGCTGAAGTTCATCATGGTGCTCTATCCGATCCCGAAGGATGGCAAGCTGCCGATCGAGTCGGTGGAGGAAACGGATGAGGGATACGTCGTGAGCTTCAAAGATGGGACGAGACATATCCTGAGGAAGGTCAACGAGAAGATAGAGTTAATCAGGAGAAAGTAAAATGCTGACATACGTCAGGCTTCGCCCTCGGGGGCGCTCGGCGAGCCGTCGAAGGGAGATAGAGAGAGAGGAGATCAGCATTGAGAAACTCAGGAGGATGTTGGGAAGATGAGACCGAGGAGCTTTGAGATCGGATTGAGGATAGGGGTTCTGAATCGAGGCCGCTTCGACGCCATAACCGATGTCCCCGGCGTAAAGGTGGGACATACCACG
>CAZHVH010000621.1:0-2234 GCA_964535855.1 uncultured bacterium | reverse complement strand
CCCCATCTCCCCGCCATCCCGGCCAGCGTGCCGGGCGAGGTGCATCTGGATCTGAAACGGGCCGGAAAGATACCGGACCCATACTACGGGCGAAATGCCGAGCTGTGCCGCTGGATGGATGAGAAGGATTGGTGGTATCGCAGGAGGTTTAAGCTGGATCGAAAGGGCAAAAAGGTGTTCCTGAAGTTCAAGGGGCTCGATACCTTCGCCACCGTATATCTGAACGGCAGGAAGATCGGTGAACATGAGAACATGCATTACCCTGCTGTCTTCGATATCACAGATGAGGTTCGGATCGGCTCCGAGAACCTGCTTTCAGTTAAGCTCGGCTCACCCAAGCTGGAGTCGTGGAAGCGGGCGAGGGAGCCCCTGCCCGTCTGGAACACCACATATGAGAGGCTCTACACGAGGAAGGCCGAGATGGGCTATGGCTGGGATTGGGCACCCCCCATAATGCCCACGGGGATCTATCGTGATGTCCTGATCGAGCTGGTGGATTCGATCCGCATCGATGACATATTCGTCAAACCCACCCTTAAGGGCGAGGGCAAGGCTGAGGTGGAGATCGAGCTCACGCTGACCAGCTTCCTGGAATCCGAGAGGGAGCTGCTTTTCAAATTCGAGGCCTCCTGCGAGGACAGCCTCATAAGCGGCGAACATCGCCTCAAAGCGAAGCCAGGCGAAAACAGATATCGGTTCTGCCATCTCGTGGAGGACCCGAAGCTGTGGTTCCCGTGGAATATCGGCAGGCCTTATCTTTACGATATGAGGGCTGAGGTTCTACTGGACGGCGAGGCGGCCGATGAGATGCGCCTGCGTTTCGGGATCAGAGAGGTCAAGCTGGTCAGATATTCGGATGAATCCCCTAACGGAAGGGTCTTCTACTTCACCGTCAACGGGATCAAGGTCTGGGCTAAGGGGGCGAACTGGGTGCCGCCTGACCTCTTCTATCCCGCCATCACGGAGGATCGCTATAGACGCGTTCTTCAGATGGCCGTCGATGGGAACATGAACATGATAAGGGTCTGGGGCGGGGGGATCGTGGAGAGCGACCTCTTCTATGACCTGTGCGATGAGATGGGATTGATGGTATGGCAGGATTTCCTCTTCGCCTGTGGCGTCTATCCGGAGGACGATCGGTTTATCGATCTGGTCAGACCCGAGGCGGAGTATATGGTCAGACACCTGAGAAATCATCCCTCCATAGTGCTCTGGTGCGGCAACAACGAGAACGAGGTTCTCGCCGAGTCGAAGGGGCTCGACACGCGGGATCACAGGATCTTCTATCATCTGCTGCCGGAGATATGCTCCAGGCTTGATCCCACCAGGCCCTATCACCCGGGCAGCCCTTCGGGCGGCGAGTGGGCCGACTCCCCCGATGAGGGGGACAGGCACAATTGGGACGTGTGGTTCGGGTATAAGGATTACAGGAGGATCTCCGATCAGGCCAGATTCATGAGCGAGTTCGGCTGTCAGGCCCCGCCCTGCTATGAGAGTTTGCTCAGGTTTTTCCCTCCTGAGAAAATTTGGCCGATAAACGACGAGTGGCAATATCACATGATGCAGATCGAACGCATGATATACTGGAGCTCGGAGTTCGGCCCTCCCAGGAACGTGATCGAGTTCATCCGAGCGGCTCAACTCGCCCAGGCGACGATATTGAAGCATTACGTCGAACATTACAGGAGGCTGAAGTTCATAAACGGCGGCGTGCTGGTGTGGGATCTGGTCGCTCCCTGCCCGAACATCAGTTGGAGCTTGATAGATTATTACCTCTGCCCGAAGATGGCCTATTACGAGCTGAAGAGGGCTTTCAGCGAGGTGCTGGTCTCCATAAAGCCGGAAACCGAGGAGTGGTTCTCGCTGTGGATATCGAACGGCAGGCTCCTACCGCTGAAGGGCGAGCTCCTTATACAGCTCCGGAACTTCTCGGGGAAGATCAAGCTGGAGGAGAGGCTCGAGGTGAAGGTCAAGGAGAACGGAGCCACCAAGGTGGGGGAGGTCAACGCCAATCCGGAGGATATCAGGACCGACTTTCTCTATGTGAGGTTCTTCTCGGACGGGAGGGTCCTCTCCGAAAACAGGCATTTCTTCACACAGGTCAGGGATCTCGTCATACCCAGGACGAATCTGGGGGTTAAGCTGGTGAGCCGAAGCGAAAGGACGGCCGATGTGAGGATATACTCGGACGGCTACGCCAGATTGGTTCAGCTCAGGTTCGAGGGCGATGCCGA
>CAZHVH010000620.1:0-2242 GCA_964535855.1 uncultured bacterium | reverse complement strand
TTCAGTCGGATGAGCGCCCATCGCCCATCTCTTAGCCCGAAGGCCAGCTCGCTTACGGCCTCGTTCTCTTTGAGAAACTCGTAATATCGATCGACATCCACATTGGCCACGCCGATGCTGTTGCAGACCTGGTAATCGTTTCGCTCGATGTACTCCGCGCCGGCATAAGCGGAGAGATCGCCGTAACCCGTGCAATCCACGAAGCATTTGGCGGCGAACATCTCTCGACCTGAGCGGCTCTCGACGATTGCCCCGTGGACCCAGGAGCCCTCCCTCACCGCCCCCGCCAGTAAGGTGTTCACACAGATGAAGACTCCGGCTTCCTCGAGCATTTCGAAAGTCACGAGCTTATACAGTTCAGTGTCGACCACTGTGCAGGCTGAGTCGTAATCGTACCGGACCGTCTGATCGCCATGTCCCGAACAGCCACCGATCTCCGTCAGGCGATCCACGATCTCCTGCGGGATTCCCTTAACCACCTGACGCTTTTCGACCCCCGGGAAGGGTTTCCAGAGGTTGAAAAAGCTATGCAGGGCCGTGCCGCCTTCGGTAACGGTTCCGCCGGGATAGCCTTTTGATTCGATCAGAGCGGTTTTCGCTCCCTGACGGGCCGCTGCAATGGCGGCCACAACCCCCGCTGTGCCGGCGCCCGCTACGACGACGTCGAACCTCCTAACTGTCAATCGTTTCGGAGGTTCCTCGTAATACTCCCTATAGGTCATCGCTTCACCTCCGTCCGCCAACCTTATGGACTTCCCAAAGAGGCTTCTGCCCTCACCTTCTCCAGGGTGAAATGATTACCTCGTCTCGCCGCCTCCCATTGCTCTTTGGTGTCGATGGACGCGCCGGGGTCGCCTTGCTCAGCTATCCAGCGATCAAGTTCCGCCGAGAGCCGATCCTTTGCATCGGCGTGCTCTGGATCGTCGGCAAGGTTGTTCATCTCGAAGGGATCTTCGTCCAAACGGTAGAGCTGCTCGGGCGGACGTCGCATGTAGCGATACACCAGAGCGCGGGTTCGCTCGTTAAAGGTCGAATCGAAGAGCCAGGAGGGCCAATAGTCGTGCCATCGGCTTTCGCCCATCAGGTGTTTCTCAATGTAAAGCGCATCAGGTATCAGGTTTCGAATGTAGTGATACGTGCCGTCGGTCACCGAACGAATCGGATACGGCGGACCCTCGGGGATGTTGTTGTGCATGAAGTAGGCGAAATCGCGATGCCGATCTGACTCGCCCAGCAGAACGGATAGGAAGCTCGTTCCGTCGAATCCACATGCATCAGGATCTCCTCCGGCCGCCTCGACGAGCGTGGGAGCCACATCGGCGTACTGAATCATCGCGTCCGTGCGTCGCCCCGGTTCGACCCGGCCGGGCCAGCGGACGATGAAGCCGGTATGGACGCCCGTGTCCCAGTTGGTCCATTTGCAGCCGGGGAACTGTGCCCCCTGCTCAGACGTGAAGATGACGAGCGTATTATCGGCCTGTCCGCTTTGGTCCAGGGCTGCGAGGGTCTGGCCGACGCGTTCGTCTAACACCTCGATCTCAGCCAGGTATTTGGCATAGTCCCGTCGCGTAGCGGCGGTATCGGCCATGTAGGGCGGCAGTTCGAGCGCTGCCTGGTCGAAATGTTCGTAATCGCCCATGGTCCAGGGGCAGTGAGGCTCAACCAGCCCCACGACCAGGCAGAAGGGCTCGTCGCCGTCGCATGCCATGAACTCCCGAATGCCGGCCGGGTCGAAATAGGTTACCTCGGCCACACAATTGCCGGTGATGCCCGGTACATCTTCAAAGGGGAAGCTCGTCGCGGGCGACACGTGTTTCTTGCCGGCCAGTCCGACACGGTAGCCTAGCGCTCGGAGGTGATGCACGATGCTGAGCGTGCCGGGTCGAGCGGCGGAATGGTTCCAGCAGGCGCCACTTCGGGCCGGATACAGCCCCGTATAAAGCTCAGTGCGGCAGGGAAGACACATGGCCACTGAGAGATAGGCTCGGGTGAACACCATGCCCTCCCGCGCGAGCCGGTCGATATGCGGCGTCCTCACGTTCCGGCCGCCATAGATCGCCAAATCGTTGTATGTGCAGTCATCTGCTATGATGATCAGAAAGTTGGGCTTTTTCATATTGGACCCTCCTACAGACGTCTTGTTATATCGTTAAGCGTAGCAGAGATCCGAGAGGTCAGAAGTGCTTGTTTCTCAGAGTTGGAAGGAGACAGGAAGCAGGAGGCAGGGGAAAATCTATATTTC
>CAZHVH010000619.1:0-2244 GCA_964535855.1 uncultured bacterium | reverse complement strand
GAAGCTGTTCGATGAGGTTCAGGATCGCCTCATGGGTGAGCACTTTCTGCTCGGCGGTGTTTTTGGCCTCGATGATGGCCCTCTGTCCCTCAGCTTCAGCCCTCGCCTTTTCCAATTCGGCCTGGGCCAGTATTCGCATCGCCTCTGCCTTCAGCTTTGCGGCCTCCAGTTCGGCCTCAGCGGCTTTCTGTTTGGCTATGAATTCCTCCTGTGCCTTCCGCTCAGCCTCTATGAGTTTTACCTTGCTTTCCCTCTCGGCCTCTTCGACCAATTTCGCCGTGTTTACCTGTTCTTCCGCTCTTGCCTTTTCGGCGCTGACCGTTAATCTCTCTATCTCCGCCTGTTCGCGCTCCTTCTCCTTCATCGCTATCCGTATGGCGCTTTCCGCCTCGGCCTCCCTGATCATCCTCTCCTGTTCGATCTTGGCCTGTTGCACCTGTCGCTCCTGTTCGATTCGGGCCGTCTCTATGGCCAGCGTCTTCTGTATCTGTGCCTCCTCAACGGCCTGTTCCTGCGCTATGCGCGCCTGTTCAACGGCTTTCTTCTGTTCAAGCTCGGCTTCCTGTATCAATCTCTGTTGCTCGATCCTCTTCGTCTCGATCTCCTTCTTCTGCTCCTCCTCGGCGAAGGCCCTGTCACGCTCCAATTCAAGGATCTGCTTCTGCGTCTCCGTCTCCTTGGCTTTGATCTCCAGCTCGGCTTTGAGCTTATCCTCCTCACGTCTGACCTTGTTTTCGGCTTCGATCTTGGCTGTCAGGGTCTGTTTCTCCTCAACCTCCTGTTTGATCGTCTGGATAGCGGTTGCATCGAAGCGATTATGAGGATCGAGCTGATCAAGCGGGGTTTGATCAAGGCTCGTGATGGAGACGGTCTCAAGGGTGAACCCATTCTGTTTCAGATCCTCGCTACAGGCCTCCTGGACGGCATCGGCGAAAGCTTGTCTCTGCTCATGCAGTTCCTGCAGCGTCATAGTGGCGGCGACGCTTCGCAGGGCGCCGACCAGTTTGCCCTCCAACAGCTCGCTAACGCTGGCCGGTGTGGCGACTTTTTCACCTAGGGACGCGGCGGCGGCAAGGACGTCCTCCTCGTTCGGCTGTATTCTGACGAAGAACTCAGCGACGATATCCACACGGAGACTATCCTTGGTGATAAGCGCCTCCTGTCCCTTACGCTCGACCTTGAGGTTCATCGTGTTAAGCGGGATCTCCTGAGTTCTGCAGGTTATGGGGTTGACCAGTTTCCCGCCGAAGTACGCCCTTTTCCTCTTGCCGCCTGAAACCACTAAGGCGGCGTCCGCCGGTATCTTCTTGTAGAGCTTCTTGTAGGCCACCAGAGCGATGATGAGCACCGCTATGGCAGCGATGATTACTATGAGGAAAGTGCCTGACGACATGTCGTCCTCCTTCTCTTATAAAATTGACTCTCACCCCTCGGCTTTCTAAAACCCCTCTTCGGCCTTAACCACCTCAAACGTGCGGGTGTTGGGATCGTAATCCACCAGTATGACCTCATCGCCCCTCATCGGGGGTTCCGATCCCTCCCTCACCCGACAGGAGATGGTCAGCCTGTAGCCATCAGGGGTCTGTACGGTCGCCCGACCGAAGGTAGGTGTCACCTGCCCGCTGACAACGCGGGCGGTTCTGCCTATCAGATCCTGATCCCTCGTGGCAGGCTCACTTTCAGGGAAGATCTTGGCGATCACGGCTGCAAAATACCTGGTGCTGAACAGGCTTACCGCAAAAGCGGCGGCGAGAGAGATGACGATCAGAGGTGGGAAGGACTCAACCCTTATAAGCTTGTTGCACACAAGACCTGTAGCTCCCCATGACGCGAACCAGGTCATCAGAACGACCATCAACGGAACCTTGCCGACGTTCAGAAATCCCAGAGCGCTCGTTATGAGGCCCGGCTCACCTACTTCCACCTCGGAATCAACCTCCAGATCTCCCTCTACGTCGATATCTGCCTCCGGTTCAGCTTCTCCTATCTCCAACCCTATACCCACCAATTGGAGAATGGCGAAGAGAAGAACGAAAGCGAGCGGGATAGTGAAGAAAACGTTATACCATACCGTCACGAACTCCCAAAACCCCATACCGATCTTCCCCCTTTTTAAACGACCTATAAACACCATATCGGCCGAGATTAATTTTATCAGAATATGAACCCTTTTTCAAGCCATCCCCCGGACTGATCTACCCCCAGTTTTATCACCCCCTTTCAAGAGCTCAGAGGAGATAAGGA
>CAZHVH010000618.1:0-2246 GCA_964535855.1 uncultured bacterium | reverse complement strand
CCTCATCGGTCGGGTTGAGCAGCGTCAGATAGAAGACCTTATCCTCAAAATCGCCGAACCTCTCGATATATACGCTCGGATTATCCCCCTTCACGCCCGTCACAGGCTCCCATCCCGCTCGCGCGATCAGCTTGATAAGGGGTATGTACTTCCTGAAAAGGTCCCTATCCCGATTGTACCAATTCGGATTGCGCCAGTAGGGGTCCTCGGCGGCGTTGTGACTGAACATGCTCGGAAAGATCCCATAAAACAGGCATCTTTTCATATACGTCTCAACCTTGTCGGGCGTGAATCGATCGAAGAAGGTGTTCATAAGCAGAAGGTAGGGCTTTTGATAGCATATCGCCCTCCGATAGCTCATCCTCTCGTCCGATTCTGGCACCAACTCTTCCCCACGCATCCAGTTAACCTCCGTGCCCATCACGTCCAGCAGATGTCCTAGGAAACCGAACCGCCAGGGCACGGCGTTCGCCATCATCAATCTGCCGCGCCGATGTATGTCCTCGCTGATGTAGCGCGTGAATTCATACGTGGAGAAAATCTGCAGTATGACCGGCCTGCCGCTCTGTGGGTCGAAGGTGAGCGGTATGCCCACATATTTGAAATGTTCCCTTCGGAAGTTCTTATCGCCTCCCCACCCTTCCAGCGAGTCGAGATATTCGCCGTCCAGTTGGCCGTTTTCGCCGCTATAGAGCCTGTCCCCCATCTGTGGGGTGTAGTTGAGGTGTGCCTTGTTGACGGTATGGAAATCGTCTTCAGGTATATCGGGGTTCGGGTTGAGCGTGAAGACGGCTCCGTCGCACCAAGGGGCGTTTCTGATCCTCAGTATATACCTGCCGTTTCGATCATATGCGCCACAGAGCTCCGTCGCCCGCGAGATATCCCTCAACCTCTTATCCTGGCTCTGCATGTTCTTTTTAAGGAACTCCACCGCTCCCTCATACGTGCGGGGTATCTCTTTGGGCATCCTTTGCCAATATGTCATCGGCTCAGTGTATCTGAAGCTGTAGACTCCGATTTGATCGTCGAACCTGATGTTGTTGGTCCCCTCATGGAAGGCGAATCCGAAATCCTCGTAACCCTCGACCGTGGAGATATCGGTGAAGGGCATCCATATGCCCTCCCTTTCGACCCGTTTGACGAAGAAATCGGGGAATATCTCGTAGTATCTCTTGAGGGCGCTTCTGAAACCCCATTCAGGATCGGCCCTGTAGATCACGAGCGAAAAATCGGCTGAGCATGGGTATCGGATGGATTCCGGAGCTAAACCGAAGTCGAAGGCCATATATATCTCCCCGCTTCCGCCGTTACAGGCGATCCTGTAGAGACGGGGCTTATCCATGGGAATCCCCATGACCAAGCTCGACCGCCCGTCCTCCACACATCCTATCGGGTAAAGCGATATATATCCCGTCGCTCCAGCCCCGCAATAGGCGACGTTTGAATACTCCTCCTTTCCTTCTATCTTCCTCGACCTGCGGACGTAATCCCACCACCTCCATCCCCCTCTGAGTATCGGCAGGCCGACGTACAAGCTTATCGCCCGGTCCTTTCCTGTCAGATCCCTCACCCTACCGTCCAAACGAAGGTGGGATTTTAAACCTGTTATCTCAAGCTCGACCTGAAGGTTCAGCGACGGAAATTCTCCGGTGAAGGCGAGTTTTCCCTCCTTACCCCTCTCGATCTTTCCCACCGCGGCTATGAAATCCGAGTTGGCGGCGAAATCGCGGGCGTAGATCCAAGGCCGATTTCCCTCAAAGATCGTTCTCTCCCCACATCTCACACGGCTCAATCGACCGTCCTCTCCCAGGGTTAACTCCAGCTTATCCCCTGTCATTATCTCGAACTTTCGATTGATCTCGCCCGATTTGCCCTTTTCAAGCTCGACGAACTGACCGTCGAACCAGAACGCTCCCTCCGTGGATTTGAGCTCGATCAATCTGAGATCATCGAACCAGACCGTTCCTCTATGCCCTCTGAAGAGGGCGTAGAAGTAAAGGTGTTTTATCGGTTTCTCGGGAAGTATAAAGCGCTCGCGGTACTCCCAATCATGTGTTCCCGTGCTGAAGCTGACCGTCTGTCCCCAGAGGGGCGTGCCGTCGAAGTAAATGATATCGACGTAGAGGGAATAGTTGCTGTCGGGCGATCCGGAGACGGAATCGGCCTTGCTCCAACCGCTTACGAAGATCGGTCGGGGCACCTTCTGGTTCAGCTCCACCACCTGTTGTGCTCCGCCCCTTCTCCCG
>CAZHVH010000617.1:0-2249 GCA_964535855.1 uncultured bacterium | reverse complement strand
GCAGGGATGCCGTGAGCGTAGCCATCCCACCCAGGTATTTCCCCGCCATCAGCTTCCCCCTCGACAGCGGATTTGAAAGGGAGAGTGAAAGGGTTCCACGTTCACGCTCCCCTGAGATTGAATCGTAAACGAGCAGCACGGCCAGCAGGCTCAAAACCACCTGTATCACACGCGCGATATCAATCGGCGAGAAAACGGCGAGCAATGGGTTGTCACCACCCTGTAAGGAGAGAAGCTCGTGGGGGACCTCGTCGTATGAG
The DNA here is from genome assembly GCA_964535855.1 of uncultured bacterium. Classification (GTDB taxonomy): domain Bacteria; phylum Poribacteria; class WGA-4E; order B28-G17; family B28-G17; genus JAGGXZ01. The sequence continues at coordinate 1,989 of CAZHVH010000617.1, read as the reverse complement.
ATCACCGCCGCATCGCCCACCTGCCCCTCAACTCCGATGCACATGAACCCCAGCGGCGAAGGAGGACGGTCGATTATCGGTCTCAATTGTGAGAAGACCTTGATCTTCTCCAACGTCTCATCGTGGCTCTGGAGGTTTTTGACGTATCGGCTCTGGCGCTGGAGCGTGTTCCCCCTCAGGATGAAGACGCTCGATATGATGAGCGCCTCACAGAGGATCACGGCGATCAAAAATTTCGCCGTCATGATGTTAAGGAGAAACTCCTTACGTATCAGCGTGAGGAGCACCTCTCAGCTCTCCTTCCCGCGGACGGTTATCCTACCGGTCTTCGTCACGACCGCCATGACCCCGCTTCCGAGGCGGACGTTGGCGTAGAGCCTCCTCGAATCACCACACGGTCCAACCCTGACCGGGAGCTCCCACCTTATCTCTCCCTCCTTCGTCTCGACGCTCAGCCCGCAGTCGCTATACCGATCTAAGGTCAGCTCGATATCCCCTTCTCCGGAGATGATCTCGTAATTCCCGGCGGGCATCGCAGTGAGCTCCGCCACGATCTTCCCTTTACGTGTGGTGGCCTTCAGCTTCGAGGTGCATACGTCTCTCAGGTAAAGCTCCCCCTCAAGCGATTGAGCCCAGCATCCACCGGAAAGCCCTTGAACCTCTATATCACCCCCCACCGTGCGCAGCTCGACCTCGCCGCGCACCCTCTCAAGCTTCACCTCCCCGAAGAGCGATTCGACCTTCACATCCCCTTCGACGTCCTCGAGGTGCACATGGGTGCTTTCCTCCGGAGGGCCGACGCTTACCTTCCCCCGATGCTGTCTGACGATAACCTCCCTGCCGCCTAAACTCAGTTCCCCCTCTATTCCCTCACTGTGGACGACCGTTGCCGTTCCGCGCACCCCGACTCCCTTCGGCAGTGCGAGCTGAAGGTCAACCCATTCATGCCAGAGATCTATGATGCTGTTCCTGACCCACACCCTGTTCCCTTCAAGAAAGGTCCAGATCTCGATGGACTCGGCTTTCCTCTGGGCCTGATCCGGACTTTCAGCCAGCGCATGTAGCTTAGCGATGACGTGAAGCTCATCGTCGTCGCTGGGAACGATATGAAGCCTGCTCGTCCCGGTGTGTAGGTTGACCATATCGCCTGGACGGACGGGAACGGAGGTATGGAACACGGACTCCCCTCTAAACCACACCAACCTTTCACGCAGATGGAGTTTCATCTCCTCGACTTGCGTCCTTTTCAGCTCCTCCGATTCGGCGAAATCGGGCATATCTTTGAGGGCGAGGATGGTGCCCAGAAGTTCCAAGCCGTGAACTTTTCGGAGCCATAGGAACTTCCCCGTCAGCGACATATCCTTCACCTCATCGGGCAGCTTGATCGGCCTCAGCTCCTCCACCCGTCGAAGGTAATCCTTTTTCCCCTCTTCGCTCAGCTCCTTCACTTTCTCTTCGAACTCATCGAATCCCCTTTGCCACTCGATTCTGATCAGGTCATCCAGCATCGTCTCGCTTGTGGAGTGCATCATCCTGGCGAAGAACTTGCGCGGGTCGAATTCCCCCTCCTCCCACACGGCATTCCATTCGGCCTCATTTGCCGCCAGGATAAGCTTCATTCTCTCAGCGTCGAGGATCCTTCCCTCCTCAACCATCTGCTGAATTTTGGAGAGCAAATCCTTCATCATGGCTTTCTCCCTCCTCTCATCGAATTTTCCTTAAGATATCTGCCGCCTCATCAACGGATATCTTTCCATCCCTCACCAACTCCAAAACCTCCATCTGTCTCTCCTCCCTCGTCTTTGCCTCGCCTTCATATCCCAAAGCCGCCAGCAGCTTGTCTATACGGTTTTTGACGGCGGGATATGATATTCCCATCTCCTTTTCTATCTCCTTTATCACCCCTTTGGTTTTGAGGAAAACCTCTAAGAAATCGTAGAGATCCTGCGGGAGATGGCAGAACTTGCACCCCTCAAACTCCCCTTCGAT
>CAZHVH010000616.1:0-2261 GCA_964535855.1 uncultured bacterium | reverse complement strand
CTATAGGACTGAGCCGAAGCACGGATGCGATCGCCGTTGTCGTCTCAGAGGACAAAGGTATCATCTCATTGGCGGCCGAAGGCAAACTACATCAGGATCTCAACCCTCTGACACTTGAAAGGATGCTCAGCTCGTATCTCCTCCGTCCGGCCAAGGAGGAGGGAGAGGAGCGGGGATGAAAGGGAAGATCTTCAGGAACATGGAGATCAAGGTGGCCTGCGTCCTGATAGCAGCGGCATTGTGGCTTTACTCCTGGCAGAGCGAAAGGGAGATACCCTTCAAGGCGTCAATGCAGCCTCAGACTCAGCGACAATGGTATGTTAATTCGGTCAGGATCAACTCCGTCCCCGTGGAGATAAAGGGCGGAAACGGCAGGATAAAGCTCGCTCGGAATAAGGTGACCATTACGGTAAAGGTGCCGGATCATCTCTCGCTTGACGAGATCTCATCGATCAAAGCCGAGATTAAAGCGGATAGGATCAAAGGGGAAGATGAATCGGTGGAGATACTGGACACCGATTTCGTCCTGCCCAAAGGTATGGTGCTCCTTTACGTCGAACCGCGTAAGATAGAGATCACCAGACGGTGAACTGCTATGTCAATCGACCCTAAGCATTTACAGGAGTTGTTAGCGAAAGATGAGTTTCCTCTGTCCTCTAAATACGATCCTCAATGGATTATCGATAACCAAATGGGGCCCAACGCTCTGTGGCTGACGGAGTGGCTTTGTGAAGACATGGAGCTCCATTCAGGGATGCGGGTTCTAGACTTGGGCTGTGGGAAAGCCTTATCAAGCGTTTTCCTTGCCAGGGAGTATGAAGTGCAGGTGTGGGCAACGGACCTGTGGATAAGCGCGACAGACAATTTCAAGCGAATACAGGAAGCCGGGGTCTCCGATAAGGTCTTTCCCATTCATGCGGATGCGCGTGACTTGCCTTACGCTGAGGAGTTCTTCGATGCGATAGTCTGTGTTGATGCGTATATCTATTTCGGGACTGACGATCTATACCTTGACTATCTGCACAAGTTCGTGAAGCCTGGAGGGCAAATCGGTATTGTCATGCCCGGCCTCATGCGGGAGCTTGATGGACCGCTGCCGGAGCACCTCATTCCTTTTTGGGCGCAGGAGTGTTGGACTTGGCACACGTTGAAGTGGTGGAAAAGGCATTGGAGTCGGACTGGACTGGTGACGATAGAATTGGCGGAGACGATGTCTAATGGATGCGACGTCTGGCTTCAATGGGAAAGGGCACGCCTTGCAGCAGGCGATAACAGTGAATCCCTCAAGACTGATATCAAAGTGTTGGAAAGGGATAGGGGTAAGTTTATAGGATTCATCAAGGTAATCGCTCGTAGGAAATGATGTGAATGATGTCTAGGATGGGAATTCAAATGTTGCAAAGGAAGTTAGCCTCATTCGAGTTCAAGGGTCGAAGTCTTAGAGGGGCGTTCCATTACCTCTCCCATGAGCTTCTAGGACGAAAAATCATAATAAATACGGAGATTCTAGATCGAGATACTGCCATTAGCGTGTCGTTGAGGTTGAAAGATATAACGGTTTCTCAGATCTTGGATGCGATAGTGGAAACAACGGAAGGGCGATATTATTGGCAGCAGTTTGAGGATTCTCATGTTGTATCGGTGATTCCTCGGGGAAAAGAGAAGGATATCTCTTATCCGCCTAACGTCACTATTGATGAGTTCAGATATGAAAACATAACCCCCTACTCCTGTATGAGGAGAGCGATATGCGACGGGCTCGGAGGGAAATTGGGGGGAGACTGGATGTTCCGAGGTATAGGCTTTACGAGCTACAACCACGGTTTAGCATCAGTCTGAAACAAGCCACGATCAGGCAGATATTGAACACGATGTCGAAGGAAACAAATTACGAATGGCATTACAGGGAGAACTGTCGTTTCTCATTTTGGGGTGGAACTGCCTCCATTCCCGGTAAGGTAAGCCGATTTAGGGGATGGTTTTGGAAATCGCTCGTATTACCGCATGAGATCTAAACGAGTCGCGAAGCGATACCGATTTAAGGGCAGGTGTAGTCTGAGCGGGTGAAGCCCGCTCAGACGCACCTGCCCCAAGAAGTTCTCATACACCTCAGGCCATTTCTCCCGCTACCTTATCGGCTTGGCATGCTGGAAGGCCCCCGGTCGCCTCTCCAATAAAGGCAGGTAGCGCAGAGGATCTATCATCTCCTGATGTCTCCCATAGCAGCGAGGATGGAAGGCAGATCTAGGGCAAAGTTCGGT
>CAZHVH010000615.1:0-2264 GCA_964535855.1 uncultured bacterium | reverse complement strand
TTCTTCTCTCTTTGAAAACCAAGCGTGGACGATTTTTTCTATTGTGGCTCTCATTTCTCGCTTTGTTCTTCTTATTGCCCTTGCATACGCCCCCTGGAGGGTATTACGCTAACATCCGATTGGCGATCTTTATCTTTTTCATCGGATTGGCGTGGATTCAACTTCCAGAAGATCAAGCATTATACAAACTGATCACTGTTCTTCCGATTATACTTTCCATCATCTCTATACCATACACTTACCACAAGTACAACTCTTTACAGGATGAATTCCGCAATTATCTTTCAGGGATTAAGTATATCGGCTGGAATTCGAAACTGCTGCCTTTGATCGTCCAACAATATGCTGAAACGTTTAACACAAAGCCTTTCCTGCACGCTTGGGCATATTACCACATAGCTAAGGGAGGAGTTGGACCTTATTTTTTCGCTCGTTTAAGCTATCACCCTATCCTTTATAGGCAGAACAACCGGCGGATGCCAGCGCCCGGAGAAGGTTTTCCCGACCGATTTTCAGCTGAAAGACACTCTCACCCTTATGATTTCATACTGCTCTGGGGAGGGACCCCGAAAATACGGCGGGAAGTAAAACGGCGATTCAAATTGATCCACTCTCAAGGCAAGATGGAGCTTTACGCTCAGAGGAGACAGGATGAGCTTGAAAGGTCAAAGCTCTAAGATATGGAGATCGGCTCTTTGCTCTTTAACGGCTTTGTTCCCTTTCGTCATCTACCTTAGGACACTCGCTCCCACCATTACATGGCGGGATTCCGGTGATTTGGTTACGGCGTGTTACGTCATGGGAATACCTCATCCCACAGGATATCCGTTGTTTGTGATGTTAAGCAAGTTGTTTACATTCCTGCCTGTAGGCGATATCGCATATCGTGTTAATTTAATGTCGGCTTTTTTCGCTGCCATCACCTCCTTAGTGATCTATAAGATTCTCCTAAATTTGACGGGCAAACATATCCCTGCGCTCTCCGCCGCCCTCAGCATGGCTTTCTCATTCACGTTTTGGACTCAATCGGTCATCGCCGAGGTATACACGCTCAACGCCTTTTTCCTGAGCCTGTTAATTCTCCTACTGCTGAAATGGAGAGAAACTCGATCTTCAAAGTTCCTTTACCTCTTCGCCTTTTCACTTGGTTTGAGCTTTTCGAATCACATGTCCACTGTATTTATTCTCCCCGCTACTATCACATTTGTCCTGCTGGTCGATCCTAAATCTTTCATCAAACGGTTACCGACGCTTTTGGGACTTTTCATTCTGGGGCTGACGCCATATATCTATCTCCCTATCCGTTCGGCACAGGACCCACCCCTCGATTGGGGTAATCCTGAGACCCTTAAGCAGTTTATCTGGTTGGTCTCGGCGGCTCAGTATAGATCCTTGATGTTCTCAAAAACGCTTCCCGAAGTGCTTTGTGAGCTAAACCGATACAGAGTGGCTATTCTCAACGAGTTCACCATCATCGGCTTCTTTTTCGGAGTTCTAGGATACTTCAGGCTGATAGTGAAGCTCAAAGAACACCGTCAGGAAACATCGCCTTTGTTTCTCCTCCTCACTTTGATATTCCTCGCTGATATAGTATACACCGTGAACTATCGGATTCCGGACAATCCTCCTTTTTACATCCCATCTTACCTGATTTTCTCCATCTGGATCGGATTAGGCGTGGAATTTCTCCTGGATACATTTAAGCAACTACGGATATGGAGAAGGGGGATGATTTACACAAGTGCTGTTTTGGTTCTGAGCATAGGGTTTCCCATGTATGAGCTGGTGAGGCATTATCCCCATGTGGACTTAAGCGATTTCAGAGAGGCATATCAGTTTGGGAATAGCGTTTTCAAGGAGTTGAAACCCGGTGCGTTGGTCTTCACCCAGTATGACGGTCCTACCTTCACGCTTTGGTATTTCCGGTATGTGGTTTACAGAGAGCGTGAAGATGTCCGAATCATATCAATGCCGCTTCTCAGGTTCGATTGGTATAGGGAGAATCTGAAAAGAGCTTATCAGGATATCCGATTTCCGGATGATGAGGGATGTGGAAGGACGGTCTCAGAGATGATACTCGAAAACTTAAAAGCACATCCGGTTTACATCTTCTTCCCCGAAGAGCCTCCGGATTTTCTGAAAGGGTTGAAACTGTCAGCCGCCGGGCCTTTATATCGGATTTCAAACCAACATTAATAGTCGCAAACTCCGGCAAGATCTCCGAGCAACGTTCCGTTCGTGCTTATCGTCACTTCCAGTCCCAA
>CAZHVH010000614.1:0-2265 GCA_964535855.1 uncultured bacterium | reverse complement strand
AACACACAGCCGAGCGGGAAGTAGAACGTATATAATTTAAGGGAGGAAAAACGATGAGGAAGAAAACGGTGGGGTATCTGATTTCAGCAGCGTTTATGGTGGTATTTATATGTTCCGCGTCCATCGCTCTGGAGCTAAACGTCGAATCGAAGACGGTCCGACAGGGCGAGACCTTCACATTACAGGTGATGCTTTCCAATGCCGATACGCTTGGAAACGTCACCTTTGACATCGCCTATCCACCCGATAAACTCGAACTGCTGAACATCTCCCCCGCGACCGTGGCTAACCTTCAAAATGCCCTCTACGCCGTTAATCCCGAGACCTTTCCCTCAGATGCCGATCGGGTGAGGTTTAGCTGGGTTCTGGGAGCCGGATACACGGGGGATGGGAATATCATAACCCTGCAGTTTAAGATCGGTGCGGTGGAGGATAGGGAGATACCTGTCACAGTCGAATCCCTCTCAGCCGTTAAAGCGAGTGAGGCATTGGAGGATCAAGATGCGGTGGGTCACAGTGGAGTATTGACCGTTAAATTCTACGGCGATGTCACGGATAACGGCCTTATCACGGCATATGACGCGTCGAAGATATTACTCCATGTGGTCGGGAGAGAAAAGCTTCCAGATGAGGTGCTGCCCCTGGCCGACGTGAGCGGTCGGAACGGGGTTAACCCATATGACGCCGCCCTGGTGCTGATGAAGGTGGTAGGTAAGATCAAAGTGTTTCCCGTTCTGGGAGGGCAGGGAGCCCCGCCGGCTTTTCTGACCCCTAGGGTGCTGAAAGTGGCAGATGGAAAAGTCGAAGGGGGAAAGGTAAGGGTCCCCGTTGAGATAGACGACGCCGGAGGAGTGATATCAGGCGATATATCGCTGCGGTTCGATCCCAATATGCTGAGGTTTGTGAAGGTCGAGACCACCGATCTGACGGAGGGATATCTGGTCGAGCAAACGTGCGATGCTGGAAAACTAAGGGTGGTCTTCGCCGGATCTGAGGCGATGCCTTCAGGAAAGGGGAAGATGCTGCAACTGGAATTCGAGCTCATCGGGGAAAATCGAGATGGGACGGAGATAGAGATAGAGAGAGCAAAACTGAATGAAGGCGTGAGATTGGAACTGCATGGGGGACGAGTGGACTTCGTACCAAATAGAACGGCACTGTTGCCCAACTATCCCAACCCGTTTAACCCTGAAACCTGGATACCGTTCCAGCTATCCGACGGGGCAAAGGTGGAGATCGACATATATGACATCAGCGGACATCTGGTGAGAAGGTTAGATCTGGGGTTCAAACGGGCAGGGTATTATACGAGCAGAAGCAGGGCAGCATATTGGGATGGCAGGAACGAGCTTGGTGAGAGAGTGGCAAGCGGAATTTACATCTATCGAATGAAGGCCGCCGGGAAATCGTTCACGAGGAGACTTGTGATACTGAAGTGATGAGGAATGACCGGGGCTGAGTTTAAAATGCTTCGTTGGATGCTGAGAAAAAGGGGGGATAAAGGTGAACGTCCGAATATTTTTCGTATTTCTTCTTATAGGGATATGGGTAGGCGTAAGTACAACTCAAGCTCAGTTCCTGCGCGGAGATGTCAACGGCGATGGGAGTGTTAATGGGAAAGATGCCCTGCTCCTTCTGCGTATGATCGAAGGGCTGGAGCCGATGACGGAGCAGGCGAAAAAGGCGGGAGATATCTACCCCGTAAACGGAACGGGCGAACGTCCCTTCGGCGACGGACAACTGACGCGGGAGGATGTACGGCAGATCCTGCGGATAATAGTGGGAGCCATACCGCTTGGGGAGATTACGGGGAAATTTGAACCTCCTTTGATAGAGGACTTTTCCCCACGTATCGGCTCTATAGGAGCTGAGGTGACGATTAAGGGGAGCAACTTCATCGGTGGCGATCTGGGGAGGAGCGTGATGATCATCCTCTTCGGAGGAGTCCCGGCCACCACCGTCATGCCTATTAGCTCCACGGAGGTGAAGGTCATCGTCCCCGAGGGCGCGACCTCATCTCATATCATCGTCACAACCCCAGGGGGGGAGGCGCGAAGCGATGAACCTTTTTTGGTTCAGGAGATAGCAGAAGGCGAGATCTCGTTGCCCTCCTCCTTCAACGTTACGGATGTGGATGTCGTCTCCACAGCCGGTGAAGGGAACTCTGACGGCAATGGCAATTTCTCCGTTCCGACGGTTTCAGGAAGAACGACGCTGATGAGCGTCATCCCCAGGGATAAACCCAACAACGCGTTTTTATCCCTT
>CAZHVH010000613.1:0-2275 GCA_964535855.1 uncultured bacterium | reverse complement strand
GTTTTGATCTCCTCCTCGATCTCGCGCGGGTCCTCGGCGGCCATCTTCCGCACGTCTATTCCACCCATAAAGGCCAGCGCGTCGCCATATGATTTTTTAAGCTCGATGAGGTCCATCCCCGCCTTTACCTCCAGCGGTTGAAGACATGTGAACCCCGCCTCGATGTAAAACGGCACGAACGCTCTGACACAACCGCAGCTATGAAGTATGATCGGCAGGTTTTTGCTCTTGAAGAAATCGCATAGCATCTTGTGATATGGGAAGAGCAGCTCTTTATAGGCGGCCGGCGAGAAGAGAGTGGCGTTTCTATAACCGTTATCGTCGAACAGAAAAGCGCTGTCGAACTCGAATCCTTTCGCCATCATCTCCTCGGCGCATGCGATCACGAGTTCGGCGTTGGCGCGAAACATATCTTTCACCCACTCCGGATCATCTAGCATCGCCATGAGCAGATTAACGGAGCCGACCAGGCCTTGGGTCCTGTCATAACCCACCGCCGCATTGAAAGTGACGAAATATCCCTGTTCCCTGGCTTTTTTGCACGATTCAATGGCGTTCCAGTTTACCCTGGAGTCGTTATAGGTCATCCGCTCTTTGTATTCCTCCCAAGTTCTGCGGTCTTTGATGAGGAAATCCCTTTTTTCGGGAGTGGAGGTGCGGTGCTTCCAATTCTTGACCACAGCTCCGTCCGAATCGCGCACGATCCTGTATTCCTCCGTCTCCTCTATCACCTCGGTGGGGAGCTGGAGGGTTATATCGGCGCCAAAGCCGACGAATTCATATCCAAAGTACTGCTGTGGGGAGACACCCTGGGGTAAACCCTCCCTGTGCCATCTGGCCACGGTGGTTCCCCAGGGTGAATCGTGTATCGGAACCCTATCCGGCTCTTTATGATTGAGGGCCAGGAGGACCCTCTCCCTTGAAGTCATCCTCACACCTCTATAACCTGTCCGTATTGGCTTATCGCCGTCTTCCATCCTTGATAATGCATGTGTCTTTCGCCCACGATCGGCTGTGTGCTGACCACCTCGACCGTTCCGGTCACATCCCTGAGCCTATCGTCGGGCACCGTCCAGAACCCCATCGGTCTGGCTCTGCCGGAGAACTGGTGTTTTATCCGAGCGGTGTTTCTATCACGGGCCACGAAGGTGATGATGGCGTCAGCCTCGCCGACGTTGAGGAACCTGAACCAATCGTAGGCGCCGGAGTAGACCTCCGGGAAGAAGAGCCTCTTGCCGACGGAACCCAGCTCCAAAGCCGCTCCCGGGAAGGAAAGCACCTGTGTGCCGCCGTGCTGATGTCTCTCGCCGACGATATACTGGTCGCTTCTGACCTCCAGGGAGACATCTATGTTTTTGACAGCCTGATCGACGGGTGGTACCCAGCACTGGAAGGGCCTGAGGGTTCTATCCTGAGACCACACCGTCTTGCCGTTTTGATCTCTGGCGATGACGGTGACCTTCGCCTCTTTCGGCCCGACGTTCGTCAGTATCACCCAGTCGTACCACTGTCCCGGAGCTATCTGGCCGAAGAAGATCCTTTTCGGCTCACCCAACGAGCCGTCTATCACTTGTCCGTATTGGCCGACGGCGCTTTTACCTCCTTGATAGTGGGAGTGTCTTTCGCCCACGATCGGCTGTGTGCTGACCACCTCGAGCGTTCCCGTGACGTTTCTGATCTGGGCGTCGGAAAGCGTCCAGAACCCGTTCGGTCTGATCCTGCCCGAAAACTGCCCCACCACTCTGCCCGTGTTTCGATCATGCGCTATGACGTTGACTATAGCATCGGCCTCACCGAGGTTGAGAAACCTGATGAAATCACCGATATAAGACGCGACCTCCGAGAAGAAAAGCCTCTTGCCCGCCGTGCCCAGCTCAGGCGCTGCGCCGGGGAAGTCCAAAACCTGCGTGCCGTAATGACAGTGTCTCTCACCCAGTATCGGCTGATCGCTCATGACCTGAAGCGAGACGTCTCCCCTTCTATCGGCCACCCCTTCGGCCGGGACAACCCAGCACTGGAAGGGTATAAGGCTTTTCTCAGTTGACCAGACGGCTTTGCCGTTTTGATCCCGCGCTATGGCCGTAACCTTAGCCTCTTTAGGCCCGACGTTAACCACCTCGACCCAATCTCTCCAGCCGCCGGCGGCTATCTGAGGGAAATAAACCCTGGTCGGTGCAGGCATCTCTCATTCCCCCTTCTGAATTGTTTTCCTTCAACCTCAGCATGGTAATTTTATCACACTCGATCGAAGGGCGCAAGTTCTCTTGACTTCCCC
>CAZHVH010000612.1:0-2277 GCA_964535855.1 uncultured bacterium | reverse complement strand
GCGATGATCTTCTGTGCGATATCGTATGGCACCTCCTCGTAGTGTGAGAACTCCATCGTGAACCATCCCCTTGCACTGGTCATCGATCGCAGGTCGAGTGCGTATCTGAACATCTCCGCCATGGGCACCTGGGCCTTGATCACCTGGTACTTGCCTTGCTGATCAACGCCAAGCACCCTGCCGCGGCGGCTGTTGAGGTCCGCCAACACATCGCCCATGTGTTCCTCCGGCACAGTGACCTCAACGTTCATTATCGGCTCGAGCAGCACCGGATCGGCCTTTTGCATCGCCTCCTTGAAGGCCATAGACGCAGCTATCTGGAAGGCCAGATCGGAGGAGTCGACCGGATGGAACTTGCCGTCATAGAGGGTTACCTTGATGTCGACGACGGGAAATCCCGCCAGCACCCCGCTCTGCATCGAGTTCCTGATCCCCTTCTCGACCGCTGGGATGAAGTTGCGTGGGATCGCCCCGCCGAAGATCTCGTCCACGAACTCGAAATACTCTCCCCTTGGAAGCGGCTCCATCCTTATGACCACATCGGCGAACTGACCTCTTCCGCCTGTCTGCTTCTTATAACGTGCATGTATCCCCTCGACCGGTTTGCGTATCGTCTCACGATAGGGAACTTTAGGCGTCGCGGTGGTGGCATCGATGTTATACCTGCGTTTGATCCTCTCCAGAGTGACGTTCAGATGCACATCACCCAATCCGGAGACGATCACCTGTCTCATCTCCTGATCGCGTTGAACTTGGAAGGTCGGGTCCTCCTCGGCTATTGAGGTGAGGATAGTGCTCAATTTGTCGTCATCGCTCTGGCTTTTGGCCGCTATGGCAAGCGAGAGAACGGGCTTCGGGAACTCGATCCCCGGCAGAACTATCCTGGCGTCCGGCGCACAAAGGGTATCACCCGTGGAGGCGGATTGAAGCTTGACAGCTATTCCGAGATCGCCGGCCGTGATCTTGGGGGTTTCAATCTGGTTTTTTCCGTTGAGGTAGTAGAGCTTCGTAACCCTCTCACCTGTTCCCTTGCTTGAGTTGAAGACCTGAGAGTCGGCGCTAAGAGTCCCCGAAAAGACCCTGATGTAGCTGATCTTTCCGACGTATGGATCGGAGGTCGTCTTGAAGACCAAGGCCGCCAGCGGGGCATCGGGGGATGGTTCGCGGTTCTCCTCACCGTCAACGCTCTCTATCGGCTTGGATTCAATAGGTGACGGGAGCGATTTAACGATGAAGTCCAGGATGAACGGCACGGAGATGTTCTGATATGCCGATGCACACATCACCGGAACGACGATCCCCTCGCGGATGGAGGCCTTCAACCCTCTCATTATCTCATCAGGCGTGAGCTCTTCACCCTCGAGGTATTTTTCGGTCAGCTCATCCTCGCCCTCCGCTGCCGCTTCTATCAAGGATTCACGGAGCTCCTCCGCCCTGGAGGACAGCTCCCCCGGTATGTCCATCTCCTCGAACTTCTTGCCGCTATCCCCCTCGAATTGATAGGCCTTCATCGAGATGATGTCGACTATGCCGGAGAAGGAGCTCCCCCTGCCTATTGGGATATGTACCGGCATGAGTCTAGCGCCCAGCTCCTGTTGGATCTGATCGATTATCCCGTCGAAGTCAGCCTGTTCGGCATCGAGCTTGTTTATGACGATCGCTTTGGGCAGCCCGTATTTATCAGCCATCATCCAGCTTTTCTCCGTTCCGCCCCCGACACCTGTGACGGCATCGATCACAACCAGGGCGGAATCGACGACCCTCAAAGCGCTGGCCAGATCGCCGTAGAAGTCCTCATAACCCGGCGTGTCGAGGATGTTCAGCTTATATCCTTCCCATTCAGCGATGCATATCTTTAGACTCAGCGTGGTCTTTCGGTTTATCTCCTCCGGATCGTAATCCACAAAGGAGTTACCGGCGTCAACTCGCCCGAGCCTGTCGACCGCTCCGGCGTCGAATAAGATGGCGTCGATCAATGAGGTTTTACCTGAGCCGGCATTACCTATTAAAGCGACATTTCTGATCTGTTCCGTCCTGTATTCTTTCATCTACCCTTCTCCTCCAAAATAACGGCGGCTGTTATGCTTCTAAATTATAGCATAAAACCTCCGTCCGTGCATAAGATGGTTGAGAGGTGCATAAGAAATTTGAAGACGTGTCTAAAGCCGTTATCTGATACCTGAACTTGACATACGGGAAGGGTTTTGGTATATTTTTAGTTGTAGGGTGCCGAGATAGCTCAGTCGGCAGAGCAGAGGACTGAAAATCCTCGTGTCG
>CAZHVH010000611.1:0-2278 GCA_964535855.1 uncultured bacterium | reverse complement strand
GAGAGGTTCACGCTGGATGAGGGGCTTTCACGGGCGGTGAGAACCGCCTTCAAAAGGCTTTACGACGAGGGGCTGATCTATAGAGGAAGCTATATCGTCAACTGGTGTCCCAGATGCGAGACGGCGCTTTCTGACTTGGAGGTGGAATACGTCGAGGAGGAGGGAAAGCTCTACTACGTGAGATATCCTCTTGCCGATGGAAGCGGCGACCTTGTGATCGCCACCACAAGGCCCGAGACGATGCTCGGCGATACGGGTGTGGCCGTCAATCCTGAGGACGAAAGATATAAACATCTAATCGGCAAAAAAGCGATTCTGCCCGTCGTCGGGAGGGAGCTTCCTATAGTCGGCGATCCGGTCGTGGACGTGGAGTTCGGCACGGGCGTGCTGAAGGTCACACCTGCACATGACCCCGCTGACTTCGAGATAGGCAAAAGACATGACCTGCCGGAGCTGAACGTCATGAACCCGGATGGCACGATGAACGAGAACGCCGGGAGATTCGCTGGAATGGATCGATATGAGTGTCGCGAGGCGATTCTCAGGGAGCTGGAGGAGGGGGGATATCTGATCAAGGTGGAGGATTACACCCATGCGGTGGGGACGTGCGAACGATGCCATACGCCGATCGAACCCCTGGTCTCGGAGCAGTGGTTCATCAGGATGAAACCTCTGGCCCAAAAGGCGATAGAGGCGGCCAGAGAAAAGCGGGTTCGGTTCATACCTGAGATGTGGGAGAAGGAGTTCTACAACTGGATGGAGAACATAAAGGACTGGTGTATATCGAGACAGATCTGGTGGGGACACAGAATACCGGTGTGGAACTGTCAAAGCTGTGGCGCGGAGATAGTCGAGGTTGAAACCCCCAAAGCGTGTCCCAAATGCGGGTCGGACGATCTGGTTCAGGATCCTGATGTGCTCGACACGTGGTTCAGTTCGGCGCTCTGGCCCTTTTCAACCCTAGGTTGGCCGGATGATACCCAACTTCTCAGAACCTTCTACCCCACCTCGGTTCTCGTGACGGGATGGGATATCCTCTTCTTCTGGGTCTCAAGGATGATAATGACGGGGCTTAAGTTCATGGGAGAGGTGCCGTTCAGATATGTGTATCTACATCCGTTGGTGGCCGACGAGATGGGCAGGAAGATGAGCAAATCCCGAGGCAACGTCATAGACCCATTGGTGAGCATGGAGAGATACGGCACCGACGCCTTCAGATTCGCCCTGACCGCCTCGGTTATACCCAGCCGTTACATGCCTCTTCCCGAAAGTAGAATGGAAGGGGGACGGGCCTTCGCGAATAAGATCTGGAACGCGTCCAGGTTCGTGATCATGAACTTGTCCGATTTCAAGCCGGATAACTCAAAGGAACTCAGTCTGGAGCTATGCGATAAGTGGATACTCAGCCGATATAACGGGATAGTTGCGGCAGTTAACAAGGCCCTTGAGGAGTTTAAGTTCGAGCTGGCGGCGCAGCTCATCTACGATTTCATGTGGCATGAGTTCTGCGACTGGTATGTGGAGCTGAGCAAGATAAGGCTGTACCACTCCGAGAAACCCGAGGAGAGATATACAGCTCAGTTCATCCTATGGAAGGTGCTCGAGGGGATGATGCGCCTGATGCATCCGATCATGCCCTTCATCACCGAGGAGATCTGGCAGATGCTGCCACACGACGGTGAAAGCATCGTCATAGCTCCCTATCCGGAGCCGGATGACAGATGGATCGATCACGAGGCGGAAGGCGAGATGAGTCTGATCATGTCCGTTATCAGGGATATAAGGAGCATCAGGAGCGAGATGAACATACCGCCTTCCAAAAAGCTGAAAGCCATCATTCGGGCGCCGAACGATCGGGAGAGGGAAACGCTCGAATCCTATAAAGGCTATATCTCCTTTCTCTGCCGCTCCCCGGAGATAGAGATATCGCCCGAGGCAAGCAGACCTCCAGCCTCCGCAGCAGCGGTGGTGGGGGATATAGAGATATTCATCCCGTTGGCCGATCTGATCGATCTCAACAAAGAACGGGCAAGGCTTCAAAGGGAGCTCGAAAAAACGCTGAAGGAGCTTGAGAGAATCGAGAGGAACCTTAAAAACGAATCCTTCCTCACCAGAGCGCCGGCCCACGTGATCGAACGCCAGCGTGAGAGGAAATCCGAACTCGAATCGATCATAGCTAAACTCAGGAAGAACATCAGCTTCCTGGAAACCGAGTAGGCTGGGATGCGTTACGACGTTGCCACGAAAGTGGTAGTGGAACACGGCAAGGAGGCGATAC
>CAZHVH010000610.1:0-2279 GCA_964535855.1 uncultured bacterium | reverse complement strand
GATAACCGCTACACTCAAGGGAAATAAGAGCGTTTGGCATAATCAGGCGTGGTAAGGGCGCTCCTCTGTGTATACCCCCGAATCCGGCAGGCACAGGGGCCTGCCACTACAGCGTCGGCGAAAAGCGTTGAAAACCCCTAGCACCCCTCTGCACGTGCTTGACTTTAACACGAAGAGGGGATATAATTACGATGTGATTTTCGACCTATCGATTTTACCCCCCGCTCGGTTCATCAGGAATATAAGGGAGGTGTGGGAATTGCTCGCTCGTAAAGTATGGCTCCTCAACCAGAGGGGTCAGGCGATAGTGGAGTATACGATAATCACAGGGCTGATCGGATTAGCTCTGGCGGCGACGATAGCCAACGTGGGCGACCAGATAATGGATATCTGGAACGATCTGGTGCAGGACTTAGACGTGATCGATGACGGAAATGCAGATTTGGACGTGGTGTTCCCAGTGAGTCAGATCAACGGCACAGACCTCGACGGAGGCAGCGACAACATCGGAGGAGGTACGAACGACAACGAGACCGGTGGCTACAGGGATGAAACGGGCGGTGGGGGAGGAGTACCGCCTATCTGATCTTCCGCCTTCCTTTCCATCCGTCGACAACGCCCCATATCCATGCGGCCGCTGTTTGGGCTATGCCTGTATAGAAAAGATATTTGACCGGTCTGAACACTATTTTTCTACCTCCGCTCCAGTTACATATGAAATACTCCCTGGACGGATAGGCATTGATGTATGAGATGAAAACTCCGGCCAAAACCACGATGAAGATCAAGATCCCCTTCTCCCATTTTCGAAGGTAAAACTGTCCTAATCCCGGCAGGAAGAGGGACATCAGCATCGCCCTCCACGAGGGCTTTCCGGTTCCTATCTCTGCCATTTTCCCCCCCTTACCTTAGCGATACGAGGTATACCCCGCCACATATGATAATCGCTCCTACCACTCTCGTCCACGGTATATGTTCCTTAAAGACAAGCCATGAGACGAGGATAGCGAACACATAGCTTAAGCTTAACATCGGATACGCCATGCTCAGTGGAACCCTTGATAGAACCACCAGCCATAACATTGAGGTAAAGACGAAGATCAGGAGCCCGAATATGACGAATGGGTTTGACGCCGCCCTGAGAAACGAGCTCTTGATCACATCCAGATCTCCCGTTACCCTGCCCACCTGGCTCATCCCCTGCTTTAACATCGTGTGTCCCACCACGGTGAAAAGCACGTTGACCAATATAAGCGCTATGTCCTTCATCTCTTCTCCTCCTCCCCGCCGATCACCTCTCGCACATAATATATCGGCTTGTTCTGGGATTCGAAATAGGTCCTAACGATCAGCTCGCCTAACAGCCCCATCGAAACGAACTGAACGCCGATCAAGATCAGCAGTATCCCGAGCATCAGAAGAGGCATGTGTTCGTTGAGCGAGATCTTATGCGGATCGGGGAAGAACAGCTTGCCAATAGAGAGGTAGGCGCAGATGAGAAACCCGATCGTTCCCGATGTCAATCCGACCAATCCGAAGACCTGGATAGGTCTTGTGGCGAAGCGGAGGAGAAAATTGACGGTTATGAGGTCAAGGAGGACTCTGATCGTTCGTGAGATGCCGTACTTCGACCTGCCGCGCAGCCTGGGATGGTGCCTGACTTTGATCTCAGCTATCCTCGCCCCGGCCAATGCGGCCAGAGCAGGTATAAATCGGTGCATTTCACCGTAAAGTTTGATATCCCTGACCAGATCGCGCCTGTATGCCCTCAGGGTGCAGCCGAAATCATGCAGCTTGATCCCCGTGGTCTTTTTGATCAGGCGATTGGCGAGCCATGAGGGGATTTTCCTGAGGAGCAACTTATCCTTCCTGTCGGCCCTCCATCCGGCCACAAGGTCGTATCCCTCCTGAAGCTTTTCTATCAGCGGGCCGATATCCGCCGGATCGTTCTGCAGATCGCCGTCCATGGTGATGATTATCTCTCCCCTTGCGAAGTCGAACCCTGCGCTCAGGGCGGGTGTCTGTCCGAAATTCCGTCTGAACCGGATCACCCTCAGACGTTGATCCTCCTTCGCCAGCCTCTTAAGCAGGTCATAGCTGCCGTCACTGCTGCCATCATCCACTATGATGATCTCATATGATCTGCCTAGCTTTCCCAGCTCCTCAGTGAGCCTTCGATGAAGCTCCTCGAGATTTTCGACCTCGTTGTAGACCGGAACGATAACTGATATCTCCACCTTTTCCATCTCTCTCCCTATGTCGCGGGTGTGATGTAAAAA
>CAZHVH010000609.1:0-2282 GCA_964535855.1 uncultured bacterium | reverse complement strand
GTGAACACAAATCGGATAAAACCCCCGATAGCGCCTATCGGCCTGGAGTATATCGCCGAGGCCCTGAACGCGGCCGGACATCAGGTTGAGATCCTCGATCTGTGCTGGGAGGGCGATCTTAATTCCGCCATAGCCGAGTTTCTAGAAGGAGGGGACTTCGGGTTGGTCGGCCTCACCCTGCGCAACACGGACGATTGCGTCTTCACGAGCCGATGCTCCTTTCTCGCCGAGTTCGCCGATATCGTGGGAATCATCCGTCAACATACGGACGCCATGATACTGGTGGGAGGTGTAGGGTTTTCCACCATGCCCGAACAGGTCCTAGATCTCTGTGGCCTTGAGGTTGGGGTATGGGGGGACGGAGAGTTTGTCCTGCCGGAGATCGCAAATAGGATGGAGAGGGGTGAGGGATGGCTCGATCTGCCGAATCTGATCTGGCATGACGATGACGGATGGCATCGCAATCCATCTTCTACCCCTTCCCCGCTGAACCTGCCTCACATGAGCCGAAGCTGGGTGGATAATCGCCGCTACTTCAGGGAGGGAGGTCAGGCGGGGATAGAGACCAAACGGGGCTGTTCACGCCGCTGTATCTACTGTGCCGATCCGGTGGCGAAGGGAAAAAGCGTTCGCCTCCGATCCCCTGAATCCGTGGTCGATGAGCTCGAAAAGCTCCTCGATCAGGGGATAGATCACGTCCACACCTGCGACAGCGAGTTTAACCTGCCACAATGGCACGCCATCGAGGTGTGCAGGGAGATAATCCGCCGTGATCTCGGCGGGAAGCTCCGCTGGTACGCCTATTGCTCTCCGGTTCCGTTTTTCCCGGAGCTGGCCAAGCTGATGCGCCGTGCCGGATGTGTGGGAATCAACTTCGGCGTAGATAACGGCGACGAGACCATGTTGAAACGGTTGAAACGTGATTTCTCACCCGATGATATCATCAGCGCCGCTCGCCTCTGCAAGGAGGAGGGGATAGCGGTGATGTTCGATCTGCTTTTGGGGGCGCCCGGCGAGACCAGGGAGAGCCTCACGCGGACGATCGAGCTGATGAAAAAGGCCGAGCCGGATCGAGTGGGCGTCGCTGTGGGCGTGAGGGTCTACCCCGGGACGGAGCTTTCGAAGCTGGTCTTTCAGGAGGAGCTAAGGAAAGGATTGATCGGCGGAGATAACCCCGTCGATCCCCTTTTCTTCCTCGAGCCCTCGATCGCCCCCTTCGTTTTCGATCTGCTGGATGACCTCATAGGCGAGGATAAGCGTTTCTTCTTCTTTGATCCCACAAAGCCCGAGAGAAATTACAACTACAACGCCAATCAACTGCTTGTGGAGGCCATCCAGAAGGGATATCGAGGAGCCTATTGGGATATACTCCGCAGGGTCGACGGGGCATAACGCCCCGCCGACATAGGGGTTATACGTCGCAGAGGGAGAACGTCCTTTCGAGCGCCTCTATCGGATCGCCCTTCGGCGTGAACTCATGTCCCACGAATCCCGTGTAATTCGTCTCGGCTATCGCCTTCATGACGGCCCGATAGTTTATCTCCTGTTCGTCGTCCAGATCGTGACGTCCGGGATTGCCGGCGGTGTGGAAATGACCGATATAATCGATGTTCTCCTTGATCGTTCGGATCAGGTCGCCCTCCATGATCTGCATATGATAGATATCGTAGAGCAGCTTTACGGCGGGAGAGTTGACCGCCTTACAGACCTCCACACCCCACCAGGTGTGATCGCACTGGTAATCGGGATGATTCACCTTGCTGTTAAGCAGTTCAAGACAGAGCTGAACCCCTTTCTCCTCAGCCATTTTCGCCACACGCCTGAGTCCCTCCGCCGTGGTCTGAATCCCCTCATCATCCGGAAGTCCTCTCCTGTTTCCTGAGAAGCAGATAAGGCTTGGTATCCCATACTCAGCGGCCAGCTCTATGTTCCTCGAAAGCTCCTCCTCTATCCGATCGTGATTTTCCCTCCTATTCAGCCCATCCGTCAGCGTCCCATGGCCGCCGATTATGGCGATTTTCATGCCGTGATCCAGCACAGCATCCCAGTACTCCCTCGGCAGCATCTCGATCGACGCGTAGCCTATTTGAGCCGCCTTTTTGATGAGCTCCATAGGCTCAACCCTACGAGCGAAACACCACCAAGCGATGGATTGTTTAATCCTGCCCATGTTTCGTCCTCCTAAACCCTTAGACGGAGAAGGTCAGGGCGTTGAACCCTACCTTACCGCTGTGATAGAATATCTGACGGAGAGGATACCAGATCCTCAGACGGAAAACAAG
>CAZHVH010000608.1:0-2285 GCA_964535855.1 uncultured bacterium | reverse complement strand
CCCTGTTTCGGGATTGAACAGACAGGCGATGTTTAAAGCGGAGCGATCCGCTCCTTCAGCTCCTCCCGTTAATAAGATCGTCCCATCATCCAGGGAGGTCATCCTGTGGCCGTACAACGGTACGGGTAAATCGCTGACCTGTTTGAACCGGTAGGTCCTCGGATCGAAGATCTCGACCGTCTCCGTATGGGTATGGGATACTCCCACAGTTTGTCCTCCCGCTATCAGAACCCTCCCATCCCTGAAGGGGATGACCTCACAACTGTGAAGCCGAGGAGTTATCATTCGAGCCACCAAGCCGCATCTGCGGGTTTCAGGATCGAATACCCCAGCGCCCACTATAGGTTCAAAATCGGAGATCGAGATCTTCTTCCCAAAGCCTCCCACGAGGAGGACCCTACCGTTCGGTAATCTGATAGCCCTATGTCCTATTCGAGGCGGGGTTATCTTCGCGAAACGGCGGATCATGATCTCACGTATCCCCCAACCCATCCCCTGTTCGGTGAAGAACTCCCTCAGCCGCTTCCTGGCCCTGTGAAGTCTGATTCCCACGTTGCTCGCGCTTATTCCGACTATCTTACCTATCTCTTTGTAGGACAGATCGTTGAAGTAATGAAGAATTACAAGCTGACGATCGAGCCCTGATAGGATCGCTAGCCCCTCGCGAACTATATCATAAAACCTTCCCCTAACCACATCCATTAGATATAATTCCTCGGCCCTCACATCCAGGTACTTTTGGACATTCTGATCCAAAGGAGACAACATCTCATCTTTGGCCGTCCCGCGGATATCGATAGGCAACAGTCGTTTTCTCTCCCGGATTCTATCTATGGCGCAATTTCTTGCCGTTATACAGAGCCATTGCTTGAACTTCCTCGCCTTTATGCGTTTTAGGTTCTGGATCGCCCTGAGAAACACCTCCTGTGATACATCTTCAGCATCATGTGAGTTGAGGAGGATCGAATAGGCTAAGCTGTAGATCAGCCTCCAGTATTTTCGATATAACATTTCCAGCGTTCTTTTATCCCTTGACAGAGAGCTTCTGATGGGTTGAGTGTCCCGATCGAGCATCCCCCTCATCTCACTCCCGTTCAGCCAGATCAGTAACTCATGGAGATTCCCAGCTCAAATGAGGTCTTGTGTATGGTCTCGTATCCCTCGCCGTCCTCGCGCTGACGGAACCTATATTCGTGCACTAAAACCAGTTCTAAGGGCGGGAGGACCTCAAATCCTATCTTAAGCGTGAAGGCGGATTTTTCATCCAGATCGAATATATCCTTAAAATCCTCTATCCCAAGTTTGGTATACCTGCCTCGAACGGAAACCTTCTCTATGAGCCCTGTTTCGATGATCTCAGCCTGTACCTTTGGGATATCCCCGGCATAATCCTCGAAGCTCGCCCATGCGAATACCTTTCGAGGCAAACCCCAGGCAAACAACGAGTAGATCCCTCTCCTCCCCTCCTCCTGGAGCATCGACTCGACGCCATCCGTCGTCTTGATCCGTTCGTAAAGATAGTTAAACGGTGTGGGGGTGAAATCCTCACCGAACATTCTGTACTCCACCTTCAGCCTAGCGCCTGCGGGCAGTTCAAATCCCAGTCCTGTTGCGTTTCCCCTGCCGTGTCCGTTTATAAAGGCGGCCTCATCGTAGAGCGTCACCTCGGCCAGTTCGTTTCTCAAAAGCGGCAGGCTTACGTCGAATCCGTAAACCGTGAAAGGCTCCTCATCCTCCTTGTTGAGATCGGGGTCCACATCCGTGATGTATGTCCCGCCTATAGTTAATCTATCGATGAGAGGTAGGTCCATACCAATAAGCGGCCTGACATAGGCCCTTCCGCCGAAAAGGGACGGTTCGGAGACGTTGTTCAACATCGTTTCCACACCGGCAACCCTTGAGTTCAGATCCAATCTCAGTCCCCGCCTGTCGTAATTGGAATATCCGCCCATTATCAGTCCGTGGCCGATAAAGACGTTGTCCAAGGCGCCGTAGACGAAATAGATCCTCTCACGCCTGTGTCCATATCTGAAGTATCTCACCATCCTCAGATAGTCGCCCAGATCGTCCCATTTCTCGCCATCCTCCCCCCTTATGCCTTCATCGGGATTGTAGAGAAGGACGACATCGAAGCCGATGCCTATCTTATCCAGGTTAAGCTCGGGCTGAAGCTGAAATCTATAGAAGGGCTTCAGCTCGCCGTTTTCATCCTTGATCATAGTTAGCCCGGTCAACCCTGAAACCTTTCCCTTCGGATATGATATGAACTCATCCGGGATGAGCTG
>CAZHVH010000607.1:0-2287 GCA_964535855.1 uncultured bacterium | reverse complement strand
GTCTCAACCCATAGGGATCTTGTGAGCCGGTTGGGATTTCGCCTATACCGAAGTGACCGACGATCGTATCGATCCTATCGGCGATTGAGAGGATAGCTCCCAGCAGGGTCGAGGGTATCTCATCCTCGGAGGAGTAGGGTCTGTAATGTTCCCTTATAGCCAGCGCAACCTCCTCCGGCTCACCCGAATTTCGGGCATAATATCCGCCCATTATTCCCTGCAGTTCGGGGAACTCGATGACCATGTGCGTGACCAGATCGGCCTTACAGAGCTCCGCCGCTCTGGCCGCCATTTCCATCTCCTCCTCATCCATTCCCAGCTCACCGGCCGTATAGACGGCCAGGCTCCTGAGCCTCTGAGCTTTATCGTAAAGCGATCCGAGCCTCTCCTGAAAGACGACATGCTTGAGCTTTTTAACCTTACGGGGAAGAGGCTCCTTCTGATCCTCCCTATAGAAGAACTCGGCGTCGTCCAATCTGGCTCCCAAAACCCTCTCGTTACCCCTCTTCACGTTCTCGTAGCCGTCGGCTGTTCCGTTGGAGATGGTGATGAACTTCGGGAGCAACCCGCCATCGGGCTTTCGGAACGGAAAGTAACGTTGATGTCTACGCATGGAGGTTATGAGGACCTCTTCCGGCAGGATCAGATGGGATTCAGCGAATTCACCCACAACAGCTTGGGGGAATTCCACTAGGAAGTTGACCGTCTCAAGCAGACCTTCGTCTATCTCCGTCGCGCATCCCTCATTCTGGAGTATCTCAACCACCTGTCGTCTTATCTCCTCCCGTCTCTCCTCATGATCCGCTATGACACAGGCGGAACGGAGTTTGCCCTTATACTCCTCCAGGGAGGCGGTTTGAAGCTCCACATCTCCCTCTGAAAGCGATCTATGTCCGCGCGTGATCCTTCCGGATCGGAGGTTGCCCCATGTAAAGGACACGACCTCATCACCCAAGATGGCCACGATCCACCTTATGGGCCGGGCGAACCTCATCCCGTCCCATCTCATCATCTTTGGGAAGCTCAGGGATGAGATAAGCTTAGGCAGTATCTCACCGAGCACCTCGACTGTCGGTCTGCCCCTTTCAAACCTATGGACACAGACGTATTCCCCCCTTTCGGTCTGGGTGATCTGCAACTGTTCCACCGATACTCCCTGTTTACGGGCGAATCCCATCGCCGCTTTGGTCGGATTGCCGTCCGAATCGAAGGCCACGCGCTTGGGCGGGCCCATGACCACCCTCTCTCTATCCTCCTGGCGAAGGGAGACCGATTTGACGTGGAGGGTCAGCCTTCTAGGGGTGGCCAATACCGTTATCTCGCCATGTCTGATCCTGTTCTCCTCAAAGAACCTCTCGGCCATCTCCCGCATCTGGCGCAGGGCCGGCGGGATATATGAGGTGGGGATCTCCTCTGTCCCTATCTCGAACAGCAGATCCGCCTCCCCCTCCGTCTGTGGCTCGCCCCCTTCCTCCACGGCTGGCGATCTCAATTCCTCCGTGGGTATCCTGCCGATAAGGGGATGCCCCATCTCCTGACGCTGATCGACATACGCCCTTGCAACCCGACGTGCGAGATTCCGCACCCGTGCGATGTAGCCCACCCTTTCGGTAACGCTTATTGCCCCACGGGCATCGAGCATGTTGAAGGTGTGAGAGCATTTCAACACGTAATCCAGGGCCGGGAGCACCAGACCGTTTTTGAGACACTCCATCGCCTCGCGCTCATACGTGTCGAAAAGCGAGAACAACATCTGTACGTCGGAGACCTCAAAGTGGTATTTCGAGTATTCGAACTCGCCTCGGTGATGTATATCGCCGTATCGGAGGTATTCGTTCCATCTGATGTCGAAGACGCTGTCGACGCCTTGAAGGTACATGGCGATCCGTTCCAGCCCGTAGGTTATCTCCAGTGAGATAGGGTCCACCTCGATGCTGCCGATCTGCTGGAAGTAGGTGAACTGAGTGATCTCAGCCCCATTCCACCATACCTCCCATCCCAACCCTGACGCCCCAAGGGTGGGTGACTCCCAATCGTCCTCGACGAATCTGATGTCGTTCCGCTTGGGATCGATTCCGAGATACTTGAGACTTTCCAGATAGATCTCCTGTGAATTGACCGGTGCGGGTTTGAGGATGACTTGGTACTGGTAGTAATGGCCGAGCCTGTAGGGGTTATCGCCATATCTGCCATCTGTCGGTCGCCTGGAGGGCTCGACATATGCCACCCTCCACGGCTCCGGTCCGAGCGTGCGGAGGAAGGTGGCAGGATTAAAGGTTCCCGCTCC
>CAZHVH010000606.1:0-2289 GCA_964535855.1 uncultured bacterium | reverse complement strand
TCTATCGGCGATCTCCGCCAGCACTTTGTGATTCCACTTGCTTTTGGGATCCGAATCCAGAATGCCGATAAGTTTGATCGACGGATCAATCGCTTTCATCGCTTCGGCGTAGGATTTGACCCGCTCGACGTATTGTTCCGCCGACAGAGCTGATGTCCTGAAATACACGGGAACACCCGGCACCCACCGGATGTAATTCTCGTTGCCCAACTCCCAGTAGGTGACCCGCTTGCTCTCGTCATGAGCCGCCCGTTTTTTGTTGATGTATTCAACCCATGCGGCTGCCTCCTCGGCGCTTCCCGTCGCCATGTTCACGGTAATCAACAGATGAGCTCCGACACGCTTGGCGAATTCCAGAGCTTCATCTGTGCCGAAGACCAACTGGGATTTGTCCTCTCCCGGAAGAGGGGCTAGGAAGGGGTGCTTCTCGATCGGCCCGATCCCCTCACGCCAATGGTAGTAGTCCGACAGTGTGCCACCGGGATAGCGGATGAGAGCGAGGTGCATGGCACGTGTCAGTTTCACGATCTCCCCCTGCAATCTCCCACACTTGCGGTCCCAGATGCCGTTGCCATCCCATTTCCATTCGACATTCGTGCCGAAGAGGGTTTTGGGGATCAAGCGTATGGATTTGCTGGCGTCAACGGTGATGCTTGCCCTCAGAGGGGGAATCGCAGCTACCGTTCCAGCCGTGAAGGATAAGAGCCAAAAAGTCACTAGAAATAAGCTGAAGGACAGCCATGTAAGACTCCTCAGTAATTGCCCATTCATGTCTGATACCTCCTTCCCCTATTTTATCACATCAAGTAGCCATTGACGCTCATCCGAGATGCCGCTTTAGGAAAGGGGCGGCCTTTTCCCACAACAGCAGATGACCCTCCGGATGGAGGACGTAATCGAAATTGGACTCGCACCCCAACAGCCGGTAAGCCCTTCGGACGGTAGCCTCTATCCTATCCCGATCCTCCGGGGTGATCAGAGGATCACCCTCTCCGGCCTGCAATTGGAGAGGACGCGGCGCTATCAAGCTGAAAAGCTCTGGCACATCCCCATATCGTAAGATACCGGGCAGATATTGAATCCCACAGGAGGAGAGCTTCAAGGACCGTTCCCGGAAGGTGTTCATACAACCCGAGGAGACACACGCCTTGATGCGCTCGTCGAAGATGGTCAGCCACATCGCCATCCTCCCTCCGTAGGAGTTCCCCAGGCACCCGATCCGATCCGGGTCCACTTCCGGCAGCGATTCCAATACGTCTATTGCGGCCCGCCCGTCCTGGATATGCAAGCTCAGCACGTTCATCCCATACATGGCAGCTGCCATCTGTATGACGTTGCATTTGTCGCGTTTCCCTATTCTATCCAAATGCCCATCTCGCCCTCTCCACCCCCACCATGCCGGGGCCAGCACCACATATCCTGATCGAACGGCTAACAACCCATACGCTCTGCGGGAGTTATCGCCCTCATCCATCCCCCTAACGCCGCAGACGGAATCTATCCCGTATTTGGCGTGTCCGTGGCAGACGATCAGTCCAGGACGGCGTTCACCGGGGGAGAGATCGTTCGGGATCATCAGGTACGTCACCAGTTTCGAAAACGGGTTGACGGTGATGCGGAGCAAATGACGGGTGTGATCCTCGCTCTCGACCGATTCGACGGTCTCCACCTCCAATTCCACCCGTTCCGGCAAAGGCCCCCGCAGCTCCTCAAGCTTTCGGCGGAACCGTTTCTGCCACTCCGCGAAATCCTCCCCTTCCCGATACGTCATGACGGGGGAATGAGCGGAGCCATAGGCGGCGAGGAAATCGATGAACGATTCAACCGGCGCCTTCATGTCCATCCCACCTCCTTCCTGCCGATGACTTTCCCTTGCTGCTTCAAATGGGATTATCCCATGGAACTAAATGAAGATCAAGACCTCGTTCGAGGGTGGGTTTAAGCTTCCTCTCTTGACTTAATCCAGAGAGAGGAGTATAGTACGCTAGATGGTAGGCGGCTTGTTCGTGGACTTCATGAGTATGAGGAGGTAAAAACCGTGAGTCGACCGAACATCCTTTTGATCTCCAGCGACCAACACAATGCGGAGATACTGGGGTGTGTGGGGAATCCGGTAGTGAGGACACCGAACATAGATGAAATAGCCGCTGAAGGAGCGGTGTTCACTCAAGCCTTCACCCCTTTCCCGCTCTGCACTCCGGCGAGAACATCGATCTTCACAGGCCTTTACGCCAGGAACCACAAGGTGAGACACAACGTGAATATGAACTACAAACCTGGCCCACCGGG
>CAZHVH010000605.1:0-2309 GCA_964535855.1 uncultured bacterium | reverse complement strand
GAATTCGATTGTGATAACGAAGGGTCTCCGTTGCGAAGTTCCCCTCCAAACTTGAATCTAAGCCGTAAATTGGATAAAATACAGGCGACGAGAGGTCGAAAACTTCTCTAGGAGGAGATAGAATGGGATTTTTAAACGCGGCGGTTATCCTCTTTTATTGTCTCGTAAGTATAAATTCGCCTGTGCAGACCGACTTCGGCCTGTACGAACCGTATCGGGCGGATGTGTCGCCGAGCATATCGACCTATCCCATATCGGGGGGGCTTGAAAACGTCGTCAACGCATCTCAGTTCAAGCTCACATCATCTCAGAAGGAGCGTATATCCCGCGAGGGATTCATAGCCATACCGTCCGATATGGAGCAGATCTTCGATATCTATAAACTCCTCGCTGAAAGGGGACAACCTATCTTCGTCACCACCGACTCCGTCCTACACGCTTTCCACATACTCTACGATTACGCCCTAAGGGTGATGGAGTTTGAGAGGTTCTATTCGGATCTCGACCTGCTGATCTCTGAAATGCTGAACCGCTCGATCGACGAGTATAACGCCTCCACGGGGAAACTTGCCAAGGAGGCGGCGCTCAGGAATATCGCCTTCTTCGATGTGGCCGCGCGGCTTATGGGAAGGTCAGAGGACATACCGCCTGAAGCCAGAAGACTTTCCGATGCTGAGCTGAAGCTCATCGAATCCCATTCCGGAATATCACCGTCACCGATCTTCGGATATATGGAGGATTATTCCCAATACATCCCGCGCGGGCACTACACCAGAAACGATAAGTTCAAGAGGTTCTTCAAGGCGATGATGTGGTTCGGCAGGATGGGATTCAGGTTGAAAAGCCGGTCTGAGACCCTCAGCGCGATCCTCATAACGGCCGCCCTTCAAGGCGAGACGGACGATGGCAGGCAGCTTATGGATCTCTGGGATGAGATCTATGAGCCGACCGTCTTCTTCGTCGGTAAGTCTGACGATCTGACCGTCAGACATTATGCAAATGTGGCCCACAAGGTATATGGCCCTTCATTCGATAAGCTCTCACCCGATCAGATGGCAGAGGGGGTGGATCGATTCACACAGGAGGCACAAAACCTGGAGGATCCGCTTATAAACTCATCGATCATCCTTCAGGGATCTGACCTCGCCGCCGAGACCAAAGGGTTCAGGTTCATGGGCCAGAGGTTTATCCCCGATTCCTATATGTTCACCCAGCTCGTGCACAGCCATGTCCAGAACAGACTGCTGCCGAAAGGGCTGGACGTGATGGCCGTTCTGGGAAGCGATCGGGCTTATGAGATATTAACGGGGCTGTATAACGAGGATAGATTCCCCGGATACGTTCAGCAGATCGGTAAGCTGCGGGATGAATACGCTAACCTGCCTTCAGAGGTCTGGGCTCAGAACCTATATTGGAACTGGCTGTACTGTCTGATGCCCCTTCTTGAAAGGAAAGATGAGGGATATCCGACCTTCATGCGGAGTGACGCATGGACCGACAAGGAGTTAATCACCGCTTTGGGATCATGGGCGGAGCTGAGACACGACACGATACTCTACGCCAAACAGAGCTATACGGAGATCACCGCCGTTCCACCTCGGCCGGAGCTGAAGGTGGGATACGTAGAGCCAAATCCGAAGCTGTATGCGAGGCTCGCCTCACTTGCCAGGTTCATGAGAAACGGCCTTGAAGAGCGAGGGTTGTTGCTGGATGAATTCGACTGGAAGTTGAGAGACCTGGAGGAGCTGCTCCTAAAGCTCAAGGAGATCTCGGAGAGAGAGCTTCGAGATGAAAAGCTGACCGAAGAGGACTTCAAACTGATATTCGAATACGGCAAAAGGTTAGAGGCTCTGAATACCTTCACCTCCATAGATCAAGCGATAGAAAATGAGGAGGATAAGAGCATGGCGCTGGTGGCCGACGTTCACACCGACCCGAACACCGGCAGAGTACTTGAGGTGGCCGTTGGCAGGCCGATGTGGCTTTACGTGGTCGTCCCGATCAACGGCCAACTTTGGCTGACCGTCGGAGCGATGTTCTCGTATTATGAGTTCACACAGCCGATATCGGGGAGATTGACCGATGGGGAATGGCAGGACATGCTGAGATCGGGCCGAGCGCCCAGACAGCCGGAGTGGACCTCCTCGTTTCTCCTCAGCTCCCTGACCGATATCCCGTCCGAAAGATGTGATTTAAACGGCGACGGAGCGGTGGATGTCCTGGATCTGGTATCGGTGGCGAAGGCATATGGCCGGGGCGGAGACGAATCGGGGAAATGCGATGTCAACGGTGATGGAACGGTGGATATA
>CAZHVH010000604.1:0-2314 GCA_964535855.1 uncultured bacterium | reverse complement strand
GCGAGGAGATCTCATGCGGCAATTCGCTCGATCAAAACATACATCTGCTCGCCTTTCGATCCCGCTCCTTTATCCCGGGGAGGGGAGACGGCGGCAAGCGCGGAATAAACTTCCGCAACCACCCCGATCTACCGCTTAAGGAGGTGTTATCGCTGTTAAAGGGGAGCGGCGGATACGCCTACGCCGCCCACCCACATGAGGGAAGCACCTTCCTCAGTCGCCTTGCCCTCAACAGGGGTCATTGGAGAGATGAGGACCTGACCCAGGAGGGGTGCCACGGTATGCAACTGTGGAACGGATGTTCCAAGATAGGTTTGGAGATAAGCTACAGACATTGGATCAAGCTCCTGCTTTCAGGATACAGACTCTACGTGATAGCCGGCAGCGATGCGCACGGCGATTTCAACAGGTTCAGACGGGTTACCTATCCATTCTTCTGGGTCGCCGAGAAACGGGGAAGTTCCTTCGGCAGACCACGTACCTGCCTTCTCATGGAGGAGAAAATCACGGAGGAGAACGTCCATCGTGCTTTGAAGGAGGGTAGGTGTGTCGTCACCGACGGGCCGTTCGGAGCGATATTCGCTGAGGATGAGGGTGGGAGAAGGGCGTCCGTCGGAGGGAGCATCAGAACGGGGAGGATAAAGGTCGAGGCGATCTGTCTCTCAACGCCGGAGTTCGGAAGGATCAAACGGGCTAGGTTGATAGCCGGCGATCTGGAGAGGAAAAGGGAGGTGACCCTCAGCAGGTTGAGAACCTCATCTTTCGAAGAGCGTTTCTCATGCAGAACGAAGATCACGGATAGGGCATATCTGAGGCTTGAGGTTATCTCCGAGAGGGGCAGATGCCTGACCAACCCGATATGGATTGTGCCATGAGATCGATCCCGGCCGAAAAGATCAAGGCCTATATCGACATATCCAGGCCGGCGAACGGCGTGATAGCTTTCGCATCCGTTCTCCTGGGTGCCTTTCTTTCAGGCGGCGGACCCATACTGTCGATTTTGTATGTGGCCGCCGCGGCCTTCCTGATCCTATCGGCCGGCAATGCGATCAACGACCGCTGTGATGTGGAGATAGACCGGATCAATAAGCCCAGCCGTCCGATACCTTCCGGCAGGCTCTCGAAGCGTGAGGCGAGCCTGTTCTCGGTTATCTGCTCCCTCATCGGTCTCTCCCTCTCCTTTCTGGTTAACCTGACGGCAACCTTCATATCGCTTACCGTCATCATCCTTCTTTTCCTGTATGCCGTTAAGCTCAAGCGCACTCCTCTTCTAGGGAACGCCGTTGTGGCGGTGCTGACCGGACTGACGTTTATATCGGGGGGCG
Organism: uncultured bacterium; assembly: GCA_964535855.1. Classification (GTDB taxonomy): domain Bacteria; phylum Poribacteria; class WGA-4E; order B28-G17; family B28-G17; genus JAGGXZ01. Next base: position 989 of record CAZHVH010000604.1, on the reverse strand, counting down.
TCGCCGTGGAGAAACCGTTCGGAGCTCTCATTCCCGCTATCTTCGCCTTCCTATTCACGCTGGGCAGGGAGGTGGTCAAAGATATCGAGGATGTAGAGGGAGATAAATCTGCCGGCGCCAAAACCGCCCCTGTCGTCTGGGGAACCAGAACCTCGGCGGTCATATCGGCGGTCGTGATGGGAATCGTGGTGGCGGTATCCCCGATACCGTTTCTCCTCGGAATTTATTCGTGGAGATACATGCTGGCTGTGGCGGTGGGGGTGGATACGGTTATGATCGGATGCATCGTTGGGATACTCCGCTCACCATCAAACGCCACCCTTGTGCAGAGAGCGATGAAACTCGACATCATAGCCGGCCTTACGGCGATATATCTCTCCTGATTTACCATGAGCTTTTTTGTCTCCAAGGCAACTCGCTATTGAGTATCTCAGGATGGAAGTCTAGCGAATCCGAACTGAGTGAAATGCCTGTCAAATGAAAAGGCCCGTGATATGTTCAACTCCTGCATGAGAGCGAAGCTCGTGCAATCGGTGAAGCTGAACTCTTTATCGGAGTACCGCCTCCTTATGCCCGACTCCCGTTCTGATGAGGGTTAAGGTCTCATCGAGAATATAATCTGTGGTGATGAGGATGAACCATCCTGGAGTGTAAACCTAAAGGAGGGAAATTCGTCTTAATTTCCTGAAAAATAAGAGATTAAAATGATTCAAAATCATTATGCAGATTTGCTGTGGGCAAGTTTGCAAAGATTTTTTGAATTTTTTCACCTTCCCCCACTCTCCTAATCCGAAAGGGGACAGGGTGTTAGATATCTCCCCTGTCCCCTATCTCAGCAGATGGGGAAAAGCCAAGAGGAGTCATAATGGGAATCAAGGGATGGGGTAAGAGAGCGACGATCGGGGTTATCGTTCTGCTGATGATAACCGCTGGGGCCCTCTACTTCTTCAAATTCCGCCATAGTTCAAACGATAAGGACGATATAAGGG
>CAZHVH010000603.1:0-2324 GCA_964535855.1 uncultured bacterium | reverse complement strand
CACTGGGAGGAGGACATCGACGTGCCGAAGGTCTTCTCCGCGGCGGCGAAGCTGAGAAGGATGAATCCGGACGTCGAGGTCATTCCGATACCCAGGGAGATCACCTCCGAAAACGTAGATGATCTCCTCGGAGAGGCTGACGGGATAATTGATGCCCTGGACAATATACAGGGTAGATATGTGCTCAACGAGTTCGCCCTGCGTAAGGAGATCCCCCTCTTCCATGGAGCGGTGTGGGGGCTTGAGGGACGAGCTACGACTATCCTTCCGGGGCGAACACCCTGTCTGAGATGCCTCATCCCGGAGCCTCCCCTATCTGAAGTTTTTCCTGTGGTGGGGACAACGCCGGGATTGATAGCGATGATACAGACGACGGAAGCGATCAAGTATTTTACCGGTATCGGTGAATTACTGGCGGGGGAGATGCTGATCTATGACGGCGAAAGGATGGACTTCACCAAAGTCCAGCTCTCATATCTTCCGAACTGTCCCGCCTGTGGAGGAAGGAGGAGAAAATGAGAATAGCCAGCGATATAACGAAGCTCGTGGGAAATACGCCGCTTGTCAGGCTCAATAAGGTGACTGAAGGGACGGTCGCGACAGTTGTGGCGAAGCTCGAATCGTTCAACCCCCTCTCCAGCGTCAAGGACAGAATCGCAGTCTCGATGATAGAGGATGCTGAAAAGCAAGGACTTATAGACAAAGATACCACTATAATCGAGCCCACAAGCGGAAACACGGGCATAGGTCTTGCCTTCGTGTGTGCGGCGAAGGGATACAAGTTGATACTCACCATGCCCGACACGATGAGCGTTGAAAGGAGAAAGCTGCTTAAGGCGCTCGGGGCGGAGCTGGTGCTAACGCCCGGAGCCGAGGGTATGACGGGGGCGATAAAAAGGGCTGAGAAGCTCCTCGACGAGATACCCAACTCCTTCATGCCCCAACAGTTCAAAAATCCCGCCAATCCACAGATTCACAGGGAGACGACAGGCCTGGAGATATGGCGTGATACGGACGGTCAGGTCGACGCTGTCGTGGCGGGCATAGGGACAGGAGGCACGATCACCGGCGTCGCTGAGGTGCTCAAGGGGAAAAAGCCCTCCGTAAAGATCATAGGCGTCGAACCGGAGGGTTCCCCCGTCCTATCCGGTGGGAAACCTGGGCCGCATAAGATCCAGGGGATCGGAGCGGGGTTTGTTCCCGAGGTTCTGAGGACGGAGCTGCTGGATGAGGTCATAAGGGTGAAGGACGAGGATGCGGGTCATATGGCCAGAAGGCTCGCTAAGGAGGAGGGGATATTCGTCGGCATCTCCTCCGGAGCGGCCACATACGCCGCCGTCCAGGTGGCCAAAAGACCCGAAAACAAGGATAAACTCATCCTCGTCATACTGCCCGACACGGGCGAACGATACCTCAGCACATGGCTTTTTGAGGAGTGATCCATGGATATAGAGGATAAGCTTGAGAGGCTGAAAAAAAACATAGAGCCCCTTGAAAGCGTCCTGGTGGCCTTTTCAGGTGGTGTGGATTCAACCCTGCTCTTGAAGGTGTGCCTCGATACGCTGGGCAGGGACAACGTCCTGGCCGTCACGGCCGAATCGGAGACATACCCGGCTGAGGAAATAAAAGGGGCTGAACAGCTCGCCCTAGCTCTGGGAGCGAGGTGGAGGCTCATACACACTGAGGAGCTTTCAAACGAGTGCTTCGCATCCAATCCCTCCGACAGATGTTATTACTGCAAGCGTGAGCTTTTCTCCAAACTCAGGGGGATAGCGGATGATGAGGGATTAAAACATGTGCTGGACGGATCGAACCTCGATGATACGGGCGACTGGAGGCCGGGGATGAAAGCGGCTAAGGAGCTGGGCGTGATCAGCCCGCTTAAGGAGGCCGGCTTGACCAAGGAGGATATCAGAGAGATCTCCAGGGAGCTCGGCCTGCCGACGTGGGAGAAACCCTCCATGGCCTGTCTCGCCAGTCGGTTCCCCTACGGATATCGCATCACGCCCCAGGAGCTCAGGATGGTGGGCGAGGCCGAGAGATTCCTGAGGGATCTGGGCTTCAGGCAGGTTAGGGTCAGACATCACGGGAGATTGGCCAGGATAGAAGTGGATTCAAGCCAGATCGAAAGGCTGGCCTCAAAGGAGATTCGGGATAAGGTTTCCTCCAGGCTCAAGGAGCTCGGCTATGTATGGATCGCCATGGATCTGGACGGTTATAGGACCGGCAGCTTGAATGAAGCTCGAGCCTAGGTCCGTCGTCCGGAAAAACGTTCTAACGCAATAAACGTTATAACGCTCTTCACCCCCATACTCCTTTACCCC
>CAZHVH010000602.1:0-2331 GCA_964535855.1 uncultured bacterium | reverse complement strand
CTCATATAGTTTGAACTGAATCTGGATGATCTCGATCTCATCCTGAGTTAAGGGATTTATCTGTGTAAACGCCGGCTGAGGTTGTGTCAGGAGTGTAACTAGGAAAACGACGGAAACAAACGTATAAAGCGCTCGATACATCATATACCTCCCTTGTTCGCTATTACATGGAACCCGCTATTCCCTTTACGCGGATTCCGCATAAGCTGATTTTTATGTGATCGTGCTGAATCGTTCTTCATCGATATCCCAAGCGCTGAGGTAAGGCATGCAAGCCAACTCTGATCGTCCCCCATAACATCGCCCTTAACGTGAGAGGACGAACCAGTTCGCCCCGCCATCCCAACAGGAGTTGTCCGTCAGCCGAACGGGATTCCCCCCGTCGGCATCCATGGTGTAGATCTCATAATTTCCCCACGTCCATTGTCGATCGAGATTCGCTATGTAAACGATCTTCGGATGGTCAGGTGCCTCCGCTCCTCGAGCGCTAGTGCTGAGAAAGCCGAAGAGAAACGCAACACCTATAGCTATCCCTCTCATTTCCCTCGCCTCCCTGTTCCTTGATGAAAATGGAAGATATGGGAGCGGGAATATGATATCCGCCGCTCCCACATGCGACGCTACTTCACGATCACCATCCGCCGTGTGGCGATAAATCCATTCGTCTGCAACCGATAGAAGTAGGTTCCGCTTGAAACTCGTTCCCCTACTTCATTTCGTCCGTCCCAATATGCCGCTCGACACCGGTTCAAATAGGAGCCAGCCGGTTGGTATCCCGGGGATAGATCCCTCACGAGCTGTCCTCGCATGTTGAAAACCTGTATTTTTACTTCTCCAGATTGAGCTAACCGGTATGGAATCCAAGTCTCAGGGTTGAAGGGATTCGGATAGTTCTGAAGTAGCTGGTTTCGCTTGATTTTCCCCCAAACGGCGTATCGCTTGTCGTGTGGTTGAACGGAGGAGTCCGTCTCCCCCTCCTTGATGGTGATGAGTTGATCTGCGGGGATGTCATACAATACGTCCACCTCCCCTGAAGGCCAATAAACCTCAACCTTATCGGCTTTCTCGTGATCAGCCATGCCGAAGTGGGCTATAAAACCGGGATGAACCCGAAAGCTGCCGCTACTTATCTCCCTCATCATCTTAAGCTCACCGAGCTCAACCTGTACCCTGGCACCTATCCCATCTCTGTTGCTCTTGACGCCTTCGAGCTTTACCTGAAGCCAATGGTGGTTTGTTCCATTGTTACGGTACAGCTTCTGTGTGCCTCCGTAGGTAGCCACGAAGATATCCAGATCACCGTCGTTATCGTAGTCGAAGAGGATCGTCCCGGTGCTTCTCAAACCCTCAATGACAACCCCGTTCTTTTTGGCTTCATCTTTAAAGGTTCCATCTCCGTTGTTGTGATAAAGGGAATTGACACCCCACCATCTCGACACATAGAGGTCAAGATAACCATCATTGTCGTAATCGCCGAAACAGGCTGCTTCCACCTGCGTGGATTTATTGAGACCTGCCCCTTGGGTGACATCGGTAAAGGTTCCATCATTGTTGTTCCGATAAAGTGCGGTGTAACCGTCACCTCCAACGAACAGATCTAAATCTCCGTCGTTGTCATAATCGCCGCTGATGACACAGCGTCCGTCTCCCATATGATTTACTTCCGCTTTTTGACCTATCTCAGTGAAAGTTCCATCGCCGTTGTTGCGATATAGCAGATCGCGGTTATCGGCGCCGATGAACCTTCCCCCTCCGTTCAACACGTAGATATCCAGATCTCCATCATTATCGTAATCGAAGAAGTGGACGGAGAAACTGTTCCTGTGGCCGCCTACTCCCGCCTCTTGGGTGACATCGCTGAAGGTTCCATCCCTGTTGCTCCGATAAAACGAATTTTGGCCTGAGATTCCGAGATAGATGTCCAGATGGCCGTCCTTGTCGTAATCCCCAAAAGCAGGGGTATAGATGAAACCCCCTCTCCTTAACCCAGCCTCTTCCCTAACCTCGCGGAAGATACCTCCGCCCTGATTGCGGTGGAGGAAGACACCTTGGTTGGTGCACAGACAAAGATCTAAGTCGCCATCGTTGTCATAATCCACGAACACCGGATCGAACCCCATCTCCGCGTGTTTGAACTTTCCCTCCTTGGTGAAAGTTCCGTCGCCGTTGTTGTGATAAAGCGTATCCAGATCATCGATGAATTCCCCCCAACCGCTTCGGGACACATAGATATCCAGATGGCCGTCCCCGTCGTAGTCGCCGCAGGCCACACCTGCTCCAAGGCCTCCGTCATCCACCCTGGCTTCTCCGGCGACCTCGGTAAAATCGGCC
>CAZHVH010000601.1:0-2331 GCA_964535855.1 uncultured bacterium | reverse complement strand
TGAGGAAGGAGGTATCCGGCGCCGGTGAAGATAAAGTGGGATATCTTCAACCTGTTTGACGGAATGATCAACATAGAGAAAAGCTACAGGGCCTGCGATAGAGCTCTGGACGCGCTCAAGAAGTACAGGGAAAACCCGAAGGCGTTCGAGGACCCCGAAAAAAAGGCGGAGATGGACGAGACCATCGATGAGGCGATAAAGGCCGCAAAGAAGATCGTGAGCCTTGAGGGCAAGAAAAACTGGCCCGGCGTTTTCCGCGAGATGCACAAAAACCTTGCCAACATCTATATCGGGCTCGGAATGTTCGATGAGGCGAGGTCTGAGATCGAAAAGCTCAAGGAGTTCGGCGAGGTGGGAAGACAGGACGCCGAGGAGGTTTCGCAGAAGCTGGAGCAGGAGCAGAAGACGGAGGAGACGGCGTCCGGAGCATAGATGATCTTCATCGAGGGCCGTTCCCTTCTCCTGTTTGCTCTCATACCGGTGATATTCCTCCTCCATCTCCTTAAACTGCGGCGCGGGGATCGGATCGTGCCGAGCGTCATGTTGTGGAGGGAGGTCGTCCAGGAGTCCGGCTCCAACCTCTTCTCCGCCCGGATCAGAAGGTCGCTTCAGCTTCCCCTGCAGATCGCCATCATCTCCTGTCTGACGCTGGCGCTTGCAAGGCCGGTGACCACGGCCGTGACGCCGATCAAAGGGGAGCTCCTCCTGATTATAGATTCCTCGGCGAGCATGTCCGCCCGTGAGGACGGCGGGACGAGACTCTCTCAGGCGAAGAACGTCGCCCGCTCGATCATCCGCTCCTTGAAGCCCCAAAGCGTTACCCTCGTTGAGGCGGGTGTAAAGGTGAAAACGCTGGTCAGGAGGAGCTCCGATCTGAACCTCGTCCGAAGGGCGATAGACGGGATATCCCCTTCGGATGGCCCATGTGACCTGAGGACGGCCGCTATCCTGAACTTCTCCGAGGAGGTGTCCGCTATCGCCCTCATAACCGACGAGGAGGTGGATATCTCCTCCCTGCCCGATAAGATCTCCGACAGGTTAATGCTCTATCGGGTCGGCGGGAGCAGGCCGAATTATGGGATAACGGGACTCCAGGCGACATATGATCCTCTTACGGGTAGGGATCTCCTTAGCGTCACAGTCGCGGCCTTCAACGCCCCGTTCCGCCGGATCACGCTATGGGTTTACGTCGACGACAAACCGTTCCTGGCGAAAGTCGTTCAAGTTCAAGAGGGCCTGCCGGGCCGGGCGACGATCGAACTGAATGAAAGGCTGGCCGGCAGGAGGATCGGTGTGAGGCTGGAGGTGAAGGACGCCCTCGATGCCGATAACTCGGCCGATCTGATCCTGCCTCCCCGCGATAAGCTCAGGGTTTTGGTCGTGATGGGTTCCGAGAGGACGGGGTTCTTCCTCGAAAGGTCGCTTCGTTCGAGCCCGATGGCCGATGTCAGATCGGTGAGACCGGAGGGATATCTGCCCGGGTCGGGATTCGACCTCACGATCTTCGATAACTGGGTCCCACCGGAGCTGCCCCAGGGCTCCTTCGTCTTCATCAACCCGCGTTCCGGATTGCCGTCGGCTCCCGTCGTACGGTATCGTTCTGATCCCGTCATACTCGACTGGGATCGAACACATCCGATCATGAGGGGCCTGGATCTATCGGGCATAAGGGTGAGGGGCATGCTGGAGATGGAGATGCCGTCCTGGGCCACCCCCCTGGTCGAGACGGACGGTCAGCCGCTGATCTGGGCCGGCGAGGACGTGCACAGGCGCGGATTGATATTCTGCTTCGACGCCTTTAACCCCGATGTCACCGATTTCCCCCTCAGGCCCGAGTGCCCGATCATGATGGAGAACCTGATCGAGTGGTTCTCGAACACGAGATATGTCGCGCCGTCCTGGGTGAAGGTCGGCCAAGATATCGCGCTGAACGTGATAGGTTATCCCGAGGTGAACCGCCTCGAGGTCATAACGCCCCAGGGCCACAAGATGGAGCTTGACCCCGATAGACCCGTTTTCAGGCCTCTGACGAGGGGGATCTATGATGTGCTCGTCAACGGGAGGAGGGTCGGACGGTTTGCCGCCAACATGATAGATAGCTCTGAATCCGATCTATCCGTCCCAACCGGCAGGATGGTCCAGGGGAAAAGGATCAGGGGGACGCTGTCCAGACGGGAGCTGTGGAAATGGTTCGCCGCCGCCGGGGTCCTCTTGATGATCCTGGAGTGGTGGGCCTATCACAGGAGACGTTAATTATGTTCGGCTGACTCACCCGGCGGAAAGCTCCTCGGCGTTGAGGAAGTCCATGTAATCCCCCTTCATCCCCATCGC
>CAZHVH010000600.1:0-2335 GCA_964535855.1 uncultured bacterium | reverse complement strand
CCCTTGTAGACGCCCTGGTAAGCCTCAGATGGTTCAGACTTAACGGCGGCCCCTTCGGAGGAGATCCCAGGCCGACCCTCGAGCTCCTTCGGGAGCTCGATGTCCCGGTCTTCTGTCCCGCCCCGATGTACATGAGGGAAGTGGAGAAATGGAGAGAATCGCCCCACGGCCTCTCCCCCATCGAGATCGTCACCGCCGTGGTCTGGCCGGAACTCGATGGATGCATCGAGCCCATCCCCTCCTGCGGGATAAGGGGCGACGCTTCTAAGGGGATAGAGCCCATCGAGGACAGGATCGAGAGGATAGCGGGGAGGATTCGAAGATGGATCGAGCTCCGGAGGAAGCCGAATTCCGAAAAGCGCATCGCCATCGTCATCTACGATTACCCACCGGGGGAGGCGAACATTGGAAACGCCGCTTATCTGGACACTTTTGAGAGCTTGAGGGTCATCCTTCGAGAGCTCAGAGATGCGGGATACCAGGTATCCGAGCCCCCTGAGAGCTTCAAGGAGCTCTTCGAGAAAAGGGGCATCGTGAACTCAGGGGAGTGGACCCGGGCCGAAACGACCTTTGAGAATTCCCCCTCCCTGGGGATCCGGGATTATGAGAAAATCCTTTCCGGCCTTCCGGAACGGGCGAGGAGAGACCTCATCGACAACTGGGGAGAGCCTCCCGGCGAGGTCATGACCTGCGGGGACAGAGTTCTCATCCCCGGACTCGAGCTCGGGAACATCTTCATTGGGCTTCAACCCTCCAGGGGCATTCATGAAGACCCACAAAAAGCTTACCATGATAAAACCCTCCCTCCCCACCATCAGTACGTCGCCTTCTACCGTTGGCTCGAGGAGGTTTGGAGAGCGGACGCAGTGGTGCATCTCGGAACCCACGGAACGGTGGAGTTCACCAAGGGGAAGGAAGTGGGGATGAGCCGGGAATGCTTTCCCGACATCCTCATAGGGAACCTCCCCCACCTCTACATCTACCACGTCCTCAACACCTCCGAGGCCACCATCGCCAAGAGGAGAACCTATGCTGCCATGATAAGCTACAACTCGCCTCCTTACACAACCTCAGGACTTTACGGGGGCTATCAGGAGCTCGAGGAGCTCGTTCACGAATGGAGGGAGGCCGAAGTTCAAGATCCCCCGCGCGCCGAGATCTTGAGGCGCCGGATCGAGGAGAAGGCGAGGGAGAACGATCTCGGAAGCGATGACCTCGAGGTGATCCTCGAAGAACTCTACGAGATGAAGCGCTCCATAATCCCCAGGGGACTTCATGTGCTGGGGCGGCACTATTCGGAGGAGGAACTTCTAGACTTCATCACGCTTCTTCTGCGCTACGACCGGGGAGAGGTGAGATCCCTCCACCGCATCCTGGCCGAGGCCAGGGGCCTGAATTATGACTTCCTGCTGCGGAACCCCTCAGCCGAGATCGAGGGCAAGACCGGCGCACGGATGCTGCAGGAAATAGAGGACCTGGTGAGGGAGGTGGTGGGACTTGCCTTCAAAGATTTGGAGGAGGCGATAAGGAGGGCTGGGGTAGTAGGGGAACTTGCCAAAAAGGCTCGGAAAGCCCTGCAATTCGGGCTCGATGCCGCCCAGAGATATGCAAATAACGAAGGCGAACTCGAAGGTCTCCTCCGAGGCCTCTCGGGCAGGTTCATTACACCGAACCTGGGCGGGGATGTGATAAGGGACCCCGCGGTCCTCCCAACCGGGCGGAATATTTATCAGTTCGACCCAAACCTCATCCCCAGCGACGCAGCTGGTGAGAGGGGAGCAGAGATCGCCGAGAACACCCTGAGACATTATCTCGCAAAGCGCGGATGCTATCCTGAAAACGTGGGGGTAGTCCTCTGGGGGTTCGAGACCACCAAGACGAGGGGGGAGACCATAGGACAAGTCTTCCACTACCTTGGCGTAAGGGTAAGGAGGAAGGGTGGCTCCTGGTATCCGGAGCTTGAGATCGTCCCGCTCGAGGAGCTCGGAAGGCCGAGGGTGGATTGCCTAATCAACATCTGCGGCTTCTTCCGGGACATGTTCCCCAACGTCATGGCCCTCCTTAACCAGGCGTTCGAGAAGGTAGCGGAGCTCGAAGAGCCCTTGGAGATGAACTTCGTGAGGAAGCACTCACTGGAGGCGCTCGAGAGCCTTCGGGCAGGTGTGAAGGACGAAAAGACGGCGAGGAGGCTCTCCCGGGCCCGCCTCTTCGGCCCCCCGGCGGGGGAATATGGAACCAAAGTCATCCCTCTCATCGAAACCTCCAACTGGGGAGGAGAGCAGGACATCGCCGAGGCTCATATCCGATCCATGAACCATGTTTATGCTGAGAACAT
>CAZHVH010000599.1:0-2338 GCA_964535855.1 uncultured bacterium | reverse complement strand
ACCCGATGTGGATGAGGTATAAACATGACCAGTTACGAGATAATCCGTAGGGTTCTGGAATTCGACGGGCCTGAGAGGATAGGTATGAACTTCAGCGGGGGACGGATGAATGACCTCGTCGGAGCCGGTCCATCACGTGACCCCGACTGGCAGCCTCGCAAGGTCAAACCCATAAAGGGGGCTGAGGCGTGGGAGGACGAATGGGGATGCGTATGGGAAAGGCTGGATGGGTTCAGCAAGGGCGAGGTCTCATGGGGTCCCCTGCAGGAGGGATGGGAAAGGCTTGAGGATTACAGATTCCCCACACTGGATAAGAGGAGCCGGTATGAAAGAGCAGCTCAGGTCTTCAAGGCGAACCCTCACATGTATAAGCTCGGTTCTCTGCCCGGCTTTCCCTTCAACATCATGCGAAAGCTTCGCAGAATGGATAACTTCCTGATGGACGTGGTGCTGCATAAGGACGAGGTAAGGGAGCTATCTGATAAAGTGACCGACCTTCTGATGAAGATGATAGATATCTACGCCGATATCGGCGCCGATGGCGTATCATTCGCCGAGGACTGGGGGACGCAGGACAGGCTTCTCGTCAGCCCTCCGATATGGAGGGAGCTCTTCAAGCCCGACTTCGTTAAACTCGTCTCCTTCGCACACGAGAGAGGGTTGACGGTCTGGATGCACTCCTGCGGCTATATCTATGAGATCATCGAGGATCTCATAGAGCTGGGGATGGATGTGCTCCAGTTCGATCAGCCCGCCCTCTATGGGATAGAGAGATTGGGCAGGGAGTTCGGCGGCAGGATCACCTTCTGGTGTCCGGTAGATATACAGACAACCCTTCAGACGGGCGATAAGGATAAGATCCAGCGTGAGGCACTCAGGCTGATCTGGGAGCTGGGCAGATTCAACGGCGGGTTTATAGCCAAAAACTATCCGAGCCTGGGAGCTATCGGCGTTAAGCCCGAGTGGGATATGTGGGCATATGAGGCTTTCCTCGCCCATCGTCACTATCCGCTTGAGGAACATATAGATCCATCCACGTTCAAATCTGAAGAATCGATGGCGGCATGAAGGTGGTCATAACGGGCGGACCCTCATCCGGCAAAAGCACCCTCATCGAGGAGCTCTCCCGGAGGGGGTTCGCCACGGTACCTGAGGCTGCGACGATAGTGATCAAAAACGGCCTCCATCATCCCACCGTAGATCCCGTCTCCTTCCAGAGGGAGGTGCTATCGCTCCAGATAAGGCTTGAACGGGAGGCCGAGGGAAGAGGTGCTGAGATCATCTTCTGCGATAGGGGCATATACGACGGACTGGCGTATCTGAGATTCTATGGGATATCCGAGAAGGTCATACAGTTGCCTCCGGATTGGCGATATGACGCCGTCTTCCATCTGGAACAATTGCCGTATGTTAGGGATAACGTCAGGTTTGAAACGCCGGGGGAGGCGCGAAGGATCTCTCAGCTTCTATGGGAGGTATATCGTGAGCTGGGGTATGATCCGATCCGCGTGCCGGCGATGGAGGTGGAGAGAAGGGCGGATTTCGTAATCGGCAGGCTATGAATCCTCCCAGAGCCTGCAGAAGGCGCATCTGCCGGGGGCGCTCGTCGGCTGACCGCAGACCTCACAGGGATGTAGCTCGCCCGTCGGAGGCGGCTGAAATTTAATCATCCCTTTCCTCCTGACTCTTAGGAAATCAAGATAAAATCTCTGCTTCGCCCCCGGCATCTCGATCTCCAATTTGTTGAGCAGATCCTTGTAAAGTATCGACTTAGCCCCTTCGGCGTGAGGACATTCCTCGTAGATATACCGTATCCCCTGAACGAGAGCATAAGCGGCCATCTCCCGCTCGTAGAACCTGCACAGCGGCCTGACCTTGCGGGCCAGACCCGGATAGGTGGAGGCCAGAACGGGGGACTGATGCTCCAGATACTCCACCTTCCAGTTCAGCAGATTCCCCAATAATGAGGCAGCCTCGTCATCGAGGTTATGTCCGGTGGCGATCACGTCGTATCCCTCCTGGGCCGCCACCCTGTTCATCTCATGCCTTTTGATCAACCCGCAGAGGGAACATATCTTCCTGCCACGTCCCTTCCGCTTGGACCTCGCCAGCTCCGGAACGGACATCCCATATATCTCCTTGATGTCCACGATTATAAGCCTGCTTTCCGGATGGTTTTGGGCGAAAGTTTGAGCGCATTCCTGGGATTCGGCGGAATATTCCTCGCCTATGCCGAGATTAATGTACAGGGCATCCACCTTATATCCGAGTTTCAGCAAAATGTCCCACAGCGAAAGGCTATCCTTACCTCCGGAGACGGCGACCAGCACTCTATCGT
>CAZHVH010000598.1:0-2353 GCA_964535855.1 uncultured bacterium | reverse complement strand
CGTTTAACCTCGATCGAGTTGAGAAATCCGAGCAGAAATCGATCGAACACCTCCATATCGTAGCTTATCTTTGGTTTATCCGATCTGCCGAATCCTATCAGGTCGGGTGCATAGACGGAGAACCGTTTGGCAAGAGCAGGGATGTTGTATAGCCAGCTTTCGGCGAAAACACCCAGACCGTGGAGCAACACCACAGGATCACCCTGCCCGGCGTGAAGATACCTGATCCGAAAGCCATCCACATTCACATATCGCTCCTCAACCTCGCTTTTGAGCTCATCGATCGGTATGGGATGGTTTTCGTCTGCCGCCCTTACGGCGAGGATCATCAACAGGATGATGGTCATGGCGCCGCGTCAAACCACGATTTGATGATCTCGTCCCAGCTCACCTTGCCCTCGGAGATCTTTAGCTTTTCCTCGGCTCCGACCGCTCGATACACGTCGGATATCCACGATGGAACGGATCGATCGGCAAGGTTATGGATGAGGAATGACGCGGGAGCCATGAGCGCTCCGGCGGTCTTGAGATCCCCAACCCTCCTGATGCACGGCACGTAGAGCCTTTCGATCCACTCCCCGTTATCTTCGGCGTTGAACCGAGCCATATCGGCCACTAAACGGTTCAGATCCCCATCCACGCCTGCGGCCAACATCCCCCAGAGCCCCCCCTCGTCGAATCCGATCAGGTTCAGCCTTTCAACCCCGTCCTGACCTCTCAGGTATGCGAGCGCTGTGAGGATATCCTGAACCCTCTCCGCCGTGTCGGTACGGTTGAACGTAGTGAAGAACTTCACGCCTTCATCCCGCCTGGCAGGCTGGGAGAGGTATTCCCCCGTCATGAAGGGATCGAGCGACATCACAAGATGGCCCTTATCTAGAAGATCTCTGACCCTGGAATCCGGTTGCCCCTCCTCATCTATGAAGGCGGATTTACCCTGAGGCGAGATCAAAAGCGTTCCATCCCCCTTCCTCTCGAAGGGGATGAACAACAGGGCTGGAATCGATTCGCCCCGGCGTGAGAGCAGCAATCTTTGGATCGCATATCCGTCACCTCTGGTCGTTCCCAGCGATTTGGCCTTGACATCCTCCGGTTCGGGTCTCTCGACGCAGAGGGCATGTCGCAGAGCCGGGCGCATGATCTCCTTGAACCTCTCCAGTCCCTTTCTATCCCGCGGCTTAAGCTCCTCCAGCTTCCCACGGGCCTTATCGATGAGATATTGGACGATCCCTTCAGGGTCAAGGGCGTTTTCGGGCTTGGGGTGATCGTAAAATACGAGCAGGTCCTCCTTTTCCTCGACCTGGAACGGCCTTTCGCGCAGCTTCTCCCTATCCGTCTCTCCTAGCAGCCATTTCCCGAAGAAGGCGTAGACCGCTTCCCTGCTTTGCCTGTTGTAGTTATGACCGGCCTCTATCTGGACGGATTCCACCTTATCCTCCGCCCCATAGAGCCTGTAGATGCTACGTATAGCGGGGTATTCCACGAAGGGCGTATTGGCGGTCCAGTCGCCGGTGGCTGAGACCATGATTAAAGGTCTGGGAGCCATCAGAGCGGCTATCTCGACGTTGAAGGTATCGGCTCGGAGGTTCGGGGCGTTCTCACAGACGCATCCCCCTTGGAAGTGGGCTGAGATCATACATACCGGCGCGGCGACCTTAACCCTTTCATCTACCGCCATCAGCATGAAGGTCTGTGTGCCGCCCCCCGAGGCACCCGTGCAGGCGATCCTCTCCGGATCGACATCCTCAAGCGATTGGAGGAAATCCACAACCCTGATGCTATTTAAAAGCTGGAGCCCCATCAGGCTGATGCCCCACAGATGTTTACGCTTATCGTCGAACTCCCGATGCGGTATCTGGAAGCTGTCGTTATATCCGATCATATCATACGAGAAGACCACGTATCCCTGTCTGGCGAGCGTTATGCATCTGCCGGGCACCGATCCGCTCTCCTCGTGACCGAACCTGCCCTCCCTCCAATGTCCGTGAGGACACGCTACGCCGGGGAACGGCCCCTTTTTGCCCTTAGGGCGATAGAGGTTGCCCGTCACGTAAAACCCCGGGAAACTTTCGAAATAGACCTTTTCGATGGTATAATCCTCTCTCTCTATCCTGCCGAAGATGGTGGGATTGAGGGGTGTTTTCTCGAATTGAGGGTAAAGGCCGCAGCTTACGAGTATGTGGGTGCGCAGATCGGATGCCCTTCTCTCCCATTCCTTAAGCGATCGGTAAATGGGGAAGGCAAAGGGCATATCCCCATGACGCACCTCATATAGCCTCATATCGTTAAGCCTCTCCCCCGTCGTCTGGGACAAAATCGAGGCGAGGGCCATTACGGCGGTTATCCCTATCAT
>CAZHVH010000597.1:0-2356 GCA_964535855.1 uncultured bacterium | reverse complement strand
CTATTTACGGAGTAGTATAACGGATGAATGTGCCGGAATCAACTCAGGATACCCAGGATCTCTGAAATTCCACCACGACCCATTTTCCGTGGATCTTCCTTAATTTCGCTTTATGTCCGCTCGCTGCTAGCAGTCCTTCCCAGTCCACGATCTCAGCCGTGGCGAGCGAAGGGTTTTCAACCTTCACCTCCACCTTCGTTATGTTGACGAATCCTCTTCTTATCTTGGAGGAACGAAGGACGAAACCGCTGTAGCCGTAGTACTCCTGCTTAGCGAAATCGCCTCTCTCAACGATGACGATGGCGTCCTGACTGTTGGAGGTGGCGAACAGGGCGGAGAAAACAGCCTGACGAATTTCAACTATATCGCCGCTCCCTTTATGCTTGGGAGTTAAAGGATTGGAATCCAAACCATCGATGATACCGTCTCCATCGGAATCGGGATTTACAGGGCTCGTCAGCAGACGACGTTCAACTATATCTGGGAGATGATCCCCATCGGAATCCGAGAGATATCTGCTTATTTGGGATTTTATGTCGATGGTTATTCCGATGAAATCCCCATTGACGCTCAATTCCCAGCGGAAATCCCCTCTTACCTCCCCCCGCAGGCCCGGAAGATCGAGAAGGATCGGTTGAGACCATCTATCTCCATCTATGGACGAGGTAAGCCAGAGATCCCATCTCCCATAACGGTACCAGAAAAATATAGCCCATTCTTTCCCCTTATCATCCGTGGTCCGGGCAAGAGCCCGCAGATTATGAGGTTGAAAATGGTCTATGGCGAAATCCTTCTTGCCGAATCTGAAAGGGGGAGGATCTGTGAACCTCTTACGGCTCCACCGCTCGAACTTCTCGATAGCCTTGATGGCGTACTTCGTTCCGATCTTACCTAAGGTGACTAAGGCCCTCTGTTTAAGCTTGCGATCCCCGTTATGAGAGGTAAGAAACTTCAGTAAGATATCAACAGCCTTGGGAGATCCGATCTCACCGAGCCGATTTATAGCTTTTAAGCTGTCATCGAAGGAACTCGCCTTCTCAAGCAGCGCGGCCTTTAAGGAGTCTAACTCTGATTTATCCCCTGCTGAAACATAACACATGAAAAACAACAACATAAGTAGCGATGATATGATCAATTTAGTTAATCCCATCCTTTCACCTCCTAAGCAAGGCAGCGGCGATCTTCTCAACCGATCTGTTTATCTCCCTCTTTTCCCTTTGCCCTTCCCAAGCGCCTGGAATTCCAACTTGCGGAATAGATCCTTGAATATCTCATCGCGATGTGCATCGCTGGCGACGCGGATAAAGTGACGTCGGGGATCAAAGCTCCATGTGCCGTCACGGGTCAATATAGGGCTGGGGCAGATATAGGATGGCACCCATTCGGGATTTATCAGCCACGCGATCGCCGTGATGTCCCAGATCACCTTGGACCAAGCGTAGTGATCGGTGTGATACTCGACGAATATCTTGTAGAGATAATCGCCGATCGCTCCCCGTCCCTTGACGTATCGTTCCATTTCAGGGACAGTGGTGCGGACGTGCTCGGCCACATTCTTGCACGGTATCTGTACCAGCGGCACGCCACAGTCGAAGATGATCTGAGCCGCCGGTATATCCTGTTGAAGGTTGAATTCACGGGCGGAAGGCCAATAGTGAGGTTGTCCTCCAAGCCAGACCACCACGATATGCTCTATGATCTGCGGCTCTATCAGGATCGCGGAGGCCACGTTCGTGATAGCACCGATGGCGACGACATAAAGCGGTGCATCTCTATCCTCCATCGCAAGCCGGATCAGGTTTGCCGCCGCCTCGCTCTCCACCGGTTCCTTTGACTCCGGCAGGTAGGTCGTCGACCCGCGAAAGACGAAACCCTCGGGAGAACGATCCAAACGCTCCAACAGACGGAGGATCTCCTCATAGCTCTTTTCCATGCCGTCGCCGGGGCCGTTGGAACGGCTGTTATGAAATGGAGCAGCGTGAATCGCCTTCACATCGATCTTCTCCGAAAGCAGCGAGTAGACCACGGCGAACTGATCGTCTATCTCGTTATAGGTATCCGTATCCAGTACCATTGAGATCCTGGCCGTAGGCGGTTCCAATTTCCTCAACATCATCTGAGGGGATATTTCAGGGAATTTGCTCATAAACATCCTCCTATCAGTCGATGTTTCATCTTCGTTTCACCTCTAAGATTACCCCAGAAGCACGGCCGGTTTGAACGACCATGCGATCAGTTGTGTAAGTCGCCGGAGGTTCTCCCCTCTGAAGTCGGGGCGATGTATCCTCCACGGTCCGACCGTCTTCCCATAGGTTCTAACCATATCTGCCGGGATGAAGCGCGGGCCTTTCACCGT
>CAZHVH010000596.1:0-2358 GCA_964535855.1 uncultured bacterium | reverse complement strand
ATTATCGTACCTCTAGGGAAGAATTATCGTACCTCTAGGGAAGAAATCGTTTTCAATGGATGGTCACAATCCCTTTATTCATAGGGGTTCGTGGCTCATTTCGGGTTGAAGATCGGCGTGCTAAACGTATTTAAAGTACTTAAACGTATATTAAACAACAACAATAATTCGCATATATAGTTAATTAGTTAGTCTAGCGAATAGGGAAGACAGAGCTGGTCAGCCTGCAAGGGGATTTTGTTGTTGCTTTTTTATCTCTTCTTTTGTATTCTTATAGGGAGGGTAAACAGCGAAGGAGGGCCAAAGTACCGGTGGAGGAGAAGGAAAAGCGAGAGGAGAGCGAGGGGAGACATCTCACCCTGGACCTTATCAGATCCGAGGTCAATATGCTTGTCCTCCCTTATTTCGCTCTATGGGATAAGGACATTCACAGGCGAACGGAAACGGAGTTCAAGGTGGTGATCCGTAGGGGAGATAAGAAACTGGAGATCTCCTGGCTCGTCGCCGCCAATCCTAAATTCGGTTATCCCGGTCCCTTCGACAGACTGGTATTCAGAGCCATCGAGCAGATCATCAGCAAACTTCCGCCCCCGGTCGAAAATCCGATTCCGTTAGGGTCCCTATACAGCTTATGCAAGAGAATGGGAATCAGCCCTGGGGGAAATAACTATAAACGGATCAAGGAAGCCCTTACGAGGCTTATGATGACCGGCGTCATATCAAAGGGAACGTTTTACAGCAAGAAGGAGAAAAAGTGGATCGAGGACGCCTTTCATCTGATCGACAGGGTGGTTTTCAAGGGGGAGGAGATGCCAAACGGGGAGACAGCCGACGGCGTCTACGTCTGGATGAACTCGTGGTATCTCGAGAACATCAACGCCCGCTACGTGAAACCGATAGACTGGGATTACCTGGCTTCCCTGACGACCTCCATAGCTCAAAGGCTCTGCGAATTCCTGAGCGTCAAGTTTTTCGGACTTCTGATGAAAGGTGGCAGGTCGATCTCCTATAAATATTCAACCCTGTGCGATTTGCTTCCTATCTCCAGACAGAGATATCTTTCAAAGGCTAAGGAGAAGCTCGATCCAGCGCACAGAGAGCTTAAGGAGACGGGATTTCTGGAAAATTGGACGTGGGAGGAAATCAAACGGAAGGGAAAGGAAAAGGATTGGCTTGTCACCTATTATCCGGGCGACAGGGCAAGAAAGGAGATTGAGCGGTTCAAAGGGGAAATTGAGCCGGCCGATGTTAAAACGCCAACCGGATCAACCGAGGATCTGTCGCCCATTCAGAACGATCTGATTGAGAAGCTTGAGCAGATCAACGTGTCAAAGGATATCGCTGAGGAGCTGGTGAGGAACTATAATCCCGATCTCATAGAGCAATGGATAGAGGCTATACGCTATACTAAGGCCAAGGACCCCGCCGCTTACATAGTTAAGGCGATAAAGAAGGGATGGAGCTTCCCGGAAAACTACCTCAAGGCGTTGAGGGGGAAGCAATCCCTTCTCTCTGAGAAAAAGGATGAGGAGAAGAAAAGAAGGAGGATAAAAGAGGAGATTGAGAGGCTGAATAGCCTGTATGAATCTCTCTCTCCACCTCAGAAGGCCCAGGTGGACAAGGAGATAGAGATGAGACTTCCCTCTTTCGCCAGGGAGAAGCTGGCCAAAGGGAAAACCGACTCACCCGCTTTGAAAGCCGCCTGGGAGAGGGCGAAGATAGACGTGATAAGGGATTGGATTGAACTCGGGAGGATACACCCGTAGGGGTGAGAGCTATGATGATACTGGAGATCAGATGCAACGTCTGCGGCGAATATATACATGTATATGTGCCCAACAGTAAGATAAGGAGATGGTGGTTCATCGGAGATCTAAAGGGAGGGCTGCCCATCCCTTACGAGCTGGAAGCTGCCAGAGACATGGCGAAAAAAGCCGGAGCTAAACTTGTGGATAGCAGCGGTAAGGAGAGAATTCAATGTCCAGGATGCGGCGTCGAGTTCGAGCTGAAGTATCTTTTTGAAGACGCGAAATCGGATATCACAGAGAACATGGAATTCTGGTTGGGAAACATAGGTTCAATTCCCCCTTAAAAGCCTCTGAGAGGCCCGTAGAGCCATTCTTTTGACCTTCCCCCTCTTATCTCCCACGTTTGTCATTTTCAAGCCCTCACAGGGCATTCTAGGGGCTTTTCATCTCGTCCTCCGATGTTCATTGAAAAAACTAGGGGTGAAGGTTATAATATCGTCGAATCTCAAGTAAGGTCATTTGTAGTCATTGAGTCATTAGGCTTCGCCGCCACTATATCCAAACTAGCTTATCGGGTGTGTGAGGATGTTTGAATTTTTCTTTTCTCCAA
>CAZHVH010000595.1:0-2362 GCA_964535855.1 uncultured bacterium | reverse complement strand
TGGTGGAGGATCCCCGAAAAATTCGGGCTGAGAGAGATCAAGGTACGAGGCACAAAGCTCTATCTTAACGGCGAGGAGATCTTCCTCCAGGGCGTGGCGCTCCATCAGGATTATCCGGGGATGGGAAGCGCAGTGAGCAAAAGGGCTCAAAGGGAGGATCTGATGAGGATAAAAAGGCTGAACGCCAACTTCGTCAGGCTCGGACACTACCCTTTCCACCCCTACTCGCTTGACGTGTGCGATGAGATCGGACTGCTGGTCTGGATGGAGATACCCGTCTGGCAGAACAGCCCTGAGGAGCTGGCCGACGAGGGAATGTATAGAAACTGGGTCAAACCTCAGCTCGACGAGATGATAGACCAGTATTACAATCATCCCTCCATCATATTCTGGAGCGTGGGGAACGAGTTCAGCCGCGCCTGGCTGCCCAATAAGGAACCTCCCCAGACGATAGGGTACGTCAGGAGGACGACCGAATACGTCCGAAGCAAGGATCGATCACGACTCGTGACATATGCCTCGGCCGCATCGACCGGATATGGAACGTGGAGGTTCCTGGACGTCATCGGCAAACCTCTCCACTACGGCTGGTTTCACTCCAAAAATGTCTATGATGTCAGATCGCAGGTCGAGCTCATACATAAATACGCCCCCGATAAACCCATCCTGGCGATAGAGCTCTGTGGCATGAGCGAGGAAGGACATCATGCCGGATACGGCGCGAACGAGCGGTGGAGCATAGAGTATCACGATAAACTCCTTCGGGTGTTGCTGCAGAGTTTGATGGTGAGAAAAGATTACGTCTGCGGCGTGACCGTCTGGACGCTGGCCGATCTGAAGGGCGGCCGCGAGAGGGGAACCTACGGCCTGTTCACAAGGGATCGACGGGTGAAGTTCCTCTATGATACCGTCAGGAACCTCTTCACGCGCGATCCGAAACTCCTGATCATCGAACCCAAAACCCTCTTCCAGCCCGGGGAGATGTTCGAGGTGGAGCTATGGGAGTTCAACAGGCTGAGGAGGGATTTCAGAAATTGTAAGGTCGAGTGGTGGATCACCGGCTTAAAGGATGGTAGGTATTCAAAACTGGCCTCAGGGGAGATGAAGGCGGACATCCCCGCCAATTCATCGGAGAGGATAGGTGATGTGAGATGGCGGGTGCCAGAAGGGACGATCGGATTTCACACCCTCAACGTCCGCCTGCTGAACGCCGAAGGAAAGGAGCTCTTCTTCAACGACCTTCACTTCGATGTGGCTCGACCCACCCCACCGGCGATCCTCAGGGTCGATGTAGTGGATAAAAAGGACAGGCCGATCGAAGGTGCGAAGGTGAGGCTGGAGGATCTGGAGAGGACGACCGATTACCTGGGAACGGTTCATTTCCTGATGCCCGAAGGGAGATACAGGATCAGGGTGATCTGGAAGAGAAGGGAGATCTCGGATGAGATCGAGCTTAAACGGGGGGAGCTGACGAGGTATAGGGCGGGTTTCTGACCTTTCCACCCTTCTGAGCATCTTTATAAGTGACATGGAAAATCCAAATCGCGAAGATTAAGGCGATCAGCTAAACGGTCATTTATAGTCATTGAGTCATTCGGCTTCGCCGTCATTTCATGACAACAAATGACCATCTCTTCAGCTCGATTCAGGAGGATCAAAGCGAAATGGAAGTGGGCGAGGAGGAACTGGTAAAGCGAGCTAAAGATGGAGATGAGACCGCCTTCGGGTTCCTGGTGGACAGATATAAGGGGGCCGTTCACGCCTTGGCATATCGTAAGCTGGGGGATTATCACGAGGCGGAGGATGTAGTCCAGGAGGTCTTCATAAGGGCCTATCAGAAGCTGAATACGCTCAGGGAACCTGGAAATTTCGCCGGATGGCTTTACGTGATCACGGCCAACTGCTGCCGGATGCATCTAAGGGGAAGATATAGGAAAACCGCAAGAACGATACCGCTGGATCAGGTCTCCGAGAAGCAGTGGAACTCCATCTCCCTGAGACGTCATATTGATGAAGAGAGACGAAGACTCGTTCGGGACGCCCTGGCGGAGCTGCCCGAAGGTGATCGCACCGTCATCACCCTCCACTACATGGGGGGAATGAGCTGCAAGGAGATAGCCCGCTTTATGGGCACCTCCGTCGGAGCGATAAAAGACAGGCTCTATCGGGCGAGGAAAAAGCTTAAGAAGGAGATGATCGAAATGATGAGGGTGGAGTTCGCCGAGCATAAATTGGAGGCAGACTTTACGATCAACCTGATCCAAACTTTACAGAACCTCAAACCTTCAGCCTCATCGCCCATTCTGAATAGAATCATCCCACCGGCTCTGGCAACGATGGCCGTTGTATTAACCATCGGATT
>CAZHVH010000594.1:0-2367 GCA_964535855.1 uncultured bacterium | reverse complement strand
TATGAGAGGATGATGACGGCGCTCAGACGTGAGGAACCGGATATGGTGCCCGTCTGGGAGCTGATAGTCAACGGGCCCGTTATAAAGGCGCTGTTCGGGGATATCAGCTATATGGATTTCGTCGAGAAGATGGATCTGGACGGCGTGACGATCTTCGAGGACGGCAGGATCGTCAGACAGTTCGACGATCGGACCTATCAGGACGAATGGGGGATCGTATGGAGGGTGGAGGATGAGACGGGCATACCGTACCGGATCGATGGGCCGATTAAAAGCGAGAGGGATCTTGACAAATACATTCCCCCTGATCCTGATGCCGATTACAGGCTCAAGACGCTTGAGGAGGCCGTCAGGAGGTTCAAAGGCGAAAAGGCCATCGTCTTCCTCGGACATGACGCCTTTGAATTCTCGCATTACCTAAGGGGCATGGAGAACCTGCTGATGGATTACGTGTTCAACCCTGACATCGCTCACCGTCTGGCGGAGATCGTGATAGGCTACAAGAAACGGGTTATGGAGAGGGCGATAGAGGTCGGTGCCGATATAGTGTTGACCGGCGATGATTACGCCTATAGGAAGGGACCGATCATGTCTCCGGATCACTTCAGACAGTTCGTGCTCCCGTATCTCAAGGAGATGGTGGATTTGGCCAAATCCAAGGGTGTTCCCTTCATAAAACACACCGACGGCAACATCTGGCCGATCATAGATATGATCATCGAGACAGGTATAGACGGGATCGATCCGCTCGAACCGATCGCCGGGATGGATATAGGCGAGGTTAAAAGGCGATATGGGGACAGGGTGGCTGTAGTGGGCAACGTGGACTGTGGGGAGCTGTTATCGCGCGGCAGCCCTGAGGAGGTGGCGGAGGCCGTTAAAGAAACCATAGCCAAGGCGTCGCCGGGAGGAGGACATATCCTGGCCTCCAGCAACAGCATACATCCGGCTGTCAAACCCGAAAATTACAAGGTAATGGTCGAGGTTGCAAGGAAATTCGGGAGATATCCGATAGACCCGAAACTGGTGGAGGAGTATAGGGACAGAAATTACATATCCAAATATCTCTGATACCGTGTCATCCGTGCAGGTCAACCGTCGTGCCTTTTCTATCCTCAAACCCTATCTGCTTGAGCATTTCGGAGGAGATCCTCTCGGCCACAGTTTGAATCTTCTGTTCCCTTGCCCTTCCCGAGTTCCCTTTTTTATCGGCGGGCTGGGGATCGTGAAGTCTGAAAAGCTTACCTATTCTGGATATGAGTCCGGTTCCATCAATTCCCATCACCTTCACCTTCAACCCCAGGGTTTGATATGTTATCGGAGGATATAGGCGGTGACTTTAGGAAAAAATTTCGTCATCGGCATCGATGCGGGCGGGACGAAGAGCCGAGGCGTGTTGGTGGATGCGAAGAGCTTAGCTGAAGTGGTAAGGGCTAAAGGCGGGCCGGCCAATCCATTTCAGGTGGGGATGGATGAAAGCGTGAGGGTGATTCTCGGTATTATTCGGCATCTGAGGGATAAGGCCGTGGAGCTCGGTGGGCGGGTCGAATCCATCTGTGTTGGAATGGCGGGTGCGGGTAGAGACAGGGAGGTTGAGAGGCTTAAAAGGTCCATCGATGCCGAATTCGTCACCGACGCCGAGGCAGCTTTGGTGGGGGGATTGCTGAGGGAATGGGGAGCGGTTCTGATCTGCGGCACCGGATCCATCGCCCTTGCGATATCCCCTTCCGGAGAGAGATTCAGGGCCGGCGGATGGGGAGCTTGGCTGGGAGACGAGGGAAGCGGATTCGATATCGCTGTCAGAACGCTGAGGGCCGTGATGCGATCATACGACGGACGGTGTGAGAGGACGATCCTGAACGATATGATCCTACAGGAGCTCAGCCTTAAAGGTGAGGAGGAGCTGATCTACTGGATCGGATCGGCTAAAAGGGATGAGGTGGCGAAGCTGGCTGAACTGACCTTCAAGGCGGCTGATGAGGGCGATGAAATCGCGGGTGCGATACTCGATGAGGCGGCGGAAGAGCTGGCGCTGCTGGCCGAATCGGTGCTCAACAGATTGGAGGAGCCCGATCTGATCGTCCTGACGGGGGGAGTGTTCGAAGGGCAACCTGCCTTTAGATCCAAGGTGGCCCAGATCATATCACGCAGGGTGAAAGGCACCAGGTGTGTCCAACCGATCAGGGGACCGGAGTTTGGAGCGGCGTTGATCGCTTTGAGGCGCGAAAAAAGGCAGATCCAATGACCTGCCTTTCGATGATGCCCTTATATGGGTTTATGGTGCCCCCGGCCCGACTCGAACGGGCACGCCCTTACGGGCACAGGCCCTCAACCTGCCGTGTATACCAATTCCACCACGGGGGCAAA
>CAZHVH010000593.1:0-2370 GCA_964535855.1 uncultured bacterium | reverse complement strand
TTACCCCTATACTTTATACCTCCCCTCCTCCAGGGCGATTTTATACGCGAATTCGACCCTATCCAGGGATGTATCGGGCTGAACGGTATGGGCGGTGCAGAAGATAAAGCCGCCGCCCGGCTTCATCACCCTGAAAAGCTCCCTGATCTCCCCCTCAAGCTCCTCAAGAGGCGCGCGGGGGAGGATATATCTGATGTCGAGCCCGCCGTAGAGCGCCAACTTATCCCCATACTCCCTCTTGAACCTCCTGACGTCCATCCCTGCCGATTGCTGGACGGGGTGAACGCATTCGATGCCCATCTCGACCACCCCATCCAGCACGTCATAGAAATACCCATCACAGTGCAGCGAGACCCTACCACCGGCTTTTTTAGCCGCCTGGACGGTTATGATCTCAGTCGGATATATCAGCTCCCACCAGGCTTTGGGGTTCATCATCATCCTGAAGTTCTCGCCCCAGTCGTCCGAGATGTGGATCACGTCCACGCCGAGTTCGAGGGCGTTTTGGGCGTAGACGGCGGCCCATCGGGCGATCTTCTCGTAGAGAAGCTTGCACTTCTCGGGATGTAGCGCCAGCTCCATGAGCGAGTTCTGTATGCCTATCACCCCATTGGTCGTCTCAAAGACGCCGGGGGTTTGACAGAATATCGCCCTGCCCTTCCTGAGCTTGTGATGTTCGATATCCCGTTTGATGGGCTCATAGATGGAGCTATCGTTCGGATCGCGCAATTCGATCTCCAGCGCCTCATCGATGGAACTACACCCTTTCGGCCACATCCCATGTGCCGGGAAGGTCTGAAACATATCTATCTCAAGCATGTCGTAGAACCCGTCGAGCGAGCCGTATCTTTTGATGACCTCCTTCCGCATATCATCGCGGAACATCCAGATATAGATCGGAACTCTATCAGGCTCCTTATGATCCAGTGCGGCGAAAACCCTTTCGCGGCCTATCATCTCGATTTCACCTCATCTCTTCGGTCAAAGCCTTGTGCTTTCCCCAACGAAAATAACCAGGGAAGCCTGATGTTTTCCTTCCCTTTCATCCGGCTTGAGTACAGGAAACCAGGTGAAAACCCATTTCGCCCGCTCTCTCTGCCCGTGAACGCCCCTGCCCGCCCTAAGCATCCTCCTCATGCTCTCCGGTATAGCCTTATCTTTAAGGAACCGCTCTCCCTGGGGATCGATATAGAGGGCCGCTCTGGCGAGTTTGGGCTCAAATGAGTATGGGGTAAACGAAGGAGAAGAGATCTTTTCAAGCCATATCTTCCTCATTCTATCCGATGGAGACCAGCTTATCCCATGGTAACCCGTCATGATCTGGATAAAGGCCGCCTGCTGCCAATCCTTCGGTTCAAATTCCTTAACTATACGACGGGTGTTCTCCGGCCCCATTTGAATGAGCATCTGATAGGCTACAAAGGCGTTCTCAAAGATGCCGTCATCGAGCAGATACCTTAAAAGCTCCTTATTCACATCCTCCCTTGCCGAACTCGCGCCGTATCGGGCAAGCAACACCGCCGCTGCAAACCGCGACTGAGGATCGGTTCCCTTGAGCTCCTTCACAAGCAGATCTATGGGTCTGTTCTCCTTCAGCTCATAAAGGTATTGGAAGAAGTTCGTCGCATTAGAGAAGGTATTTCCGTAGTATATCCGATCATCCCTAAGTCCCTCCACCAAGTTCCTGATCAGAGCTTCCGGCCACTTTGACTCCGGAATTCCCCGCTCTCTGTAAAGCCTGACGAGCAGTTCGGTGGCGAACATCCTGAGCTGGTAATCCCGATCATCCATTAAGCTTTCAAGCTTTTCGCGCAGCCCGGGCGGGTTTTCGGGGATCATCCGAATGAGCTTTGAATAGGCGTTTAGGGCGTTAAATCGAATTCCGTCAGAACGGAGGGCTTCGACGAGCGAAGCCCATTCCTCATTGACTTCATTTACCTGATAGCTCGCTAAAAAGGCGAGGGAAGCCGAGATCAGACAGAGGATCATTCACCCCTCCACTTTAGCTCCTCAGCGTTCAGGAGATCCATGTATTCCCCTTTCATGGCCGTGACGTAGATCCCCTCCTGATGGCCTCCTCCACCACCTCATCCTCCAGCCCCTCAAGCCTGTCAACCCTTCGTTGAACTGTGGTTTCAGTCATTCTCGTCCTCCGGGGAACCACCTCTGGTGAGGGCGATGATCGCCTCCACCACCAGCCAGACCATCAGGGCGAAGACCACCCAGCCGACGCAGAAAAGCAGCCAATTATGAGTCTGATAGAACTTCTGTATGTTCTTGACCATCGCCCAGCCGGTCATGAAGATCATGAAGGCCATCGGTACGCCGGTCACCCATGGTTTAGCCCTCCTGAAGGCCAGATAGAGGGTG
>CAZHVH010000592.1:0-2372 GCA_964535855.1 uncultured bacterium | reverse complement strand
AAGCTGTAGGCGGAAAATAGGAACGTCTCACCTAGAGGATTTAAGCGTCCTACCGTAATACATCATCTCGCGCAATTCCCCCGGAAGGGAGTATCTCATCTTCAAATGCTCGGGTGTCATCTCCAGCAGGTCTATCCCGTATGTTTTGGCGAACTGCAAGTGGATCTTCCTCTCGTGTTCCGTCATACCGCTTATAGGGAAATCGATCTCAGTGCCGCTCGCCGCGGAATCGCGTATGCCCATCAATATCTCGACGTCCCTTGAGGCGTTTTCCGGCCCATATGTGAGAGGTTTTCCGTTAACGATGGCCTCATAGAGGCTTATCCACGCGTCAGCTCGGGCGACGTCGTCCGTGTCCGAAAGCGGGTAATCCCTGAATGGATTCTCCCAAATGAGGGGCGGATCGGTATCGACGTAGGATCGTACGACGTATCTGCGTCCCTCCCTTTCGACCGTCTCGGTCTTTATCTGGAGCCTCCTCTCACCTACCACAAGTTCCCCTCCCTCAAGGGAGGCATCGGTGCCCGTGATCCTCCAATAGTTCCCCCTGTTTCTGTTATACTCATATGTGCCGCATATGTTTCTCTGGAACCGCATCTCAGCTCTTTCAAGCACGCCGGTCTCCTTATCAGGGAACTCCCCGCGGGCGGAGAGGGGTTCGGATCGGATGATGCTTCTCACTCCGGCGAAGCCGTGATACGATCCGGATGTGTATGACAGGTAGAAGGATTTCACCTCACCTAGGATCCCAGCCTTTTGGATCTCCTGCTTCAGCCTTTCGTGAGGCCATCTAGGGACGTTCTCCGATACCTCCAGATACACGCCGTTATCCCTGGCCACTTCCATCATCTGTCTGGCACAGGCCAGGGTTATAGCGATGGGAGTTTCGGTCAGGATGTGCACCTTTGCCTCGGCCAAAGCCTTAGCGATGACGTGATGCCCCTCGGCCTGAACGGCGATGAAGCCGATGTCCAGCTTTTCGGAGCTAAGCATCTCCTCCACATCCTCGTAGGCCTTAGCCTTGAAGATCGCCGCCGCCTCGGACGCCCTGGTCGGGTCTATGTCGCATACGGCGATCACCTCAAATCTATCCGATAGCTTGGGCAGGGTGGCGAAGTGTGCCCTCGCCCTACCTCCGGCGCCTATGACTCCCACCTTTAATCTCTCCATTTTTTACCTCCTCCTCACGGCGGGTTTCGCCGTCCACGCCTGAAGGCGGACATCCATCTCACCTCTATCGACCTGGACTTCCACAAGGATCGTTATACCACAATTTGAACCTTATGGGAAGGTCAAATCGTCTCATCTCGGTTTATCACACACTTGAACTTCGCGAGCAGGATAGGCTATCATAACTATGAAGTAAGGATTCCGGATAACAGACTGAAGGGCGGGAGAGATATGGGAACGTGGGAGACGATAAGGAAGATCTATGAAAAGAAAAGGGAGGAAAGAGAGGAACTCAGGAGAAGGATGATCCGAAAGGTCCTTAAGGCTTTGGATAGATTGTCTGAAAACGTCGAGTTTGAGGAAGCTGTGATCTTCGGATCGATCGTCAAACCCTTCTGTTTCACCGAGCTATCGGATGTAGATGTGGCCTTCAAAGGGCTTGAAAGAGACAAGCTGTTTTACGCTGCGGCTTTCCTGAGTGATGAGATAGGAAGGGATGTGGATGTGGTTGAGCTGGAGAGTATCAGGTTTGCCGATAGGATAACCAGGGAGGGTTTGAGATGGAGGAGAGGTTCAAGCTGTTAATAGCCGAGATGGAGGATCAGCTGAAGGAGATCGATCGGCTGTTCGACAGGGTTGGGTTGAAATCGGAATCGCTTCACAGGGAACCGGAGAACGATGACGTAAGAGATAGCCTCGGATATACCTTGCATAACCTATACTGCGCCTATGAGGATCTATTTCAGCTTGTGGCCGATTTCTTCGAGAACCAAATTGAGCCCTCAGGCGGATATCATACGCGTTTGCTGAGGAGGATGCGGATGGAGATAGAGGGAGTAAGGCCGAGATTGATCTCGGATGAGAGCTTTAGACTGCTCGATGAGCTCAGAGGATTCAGACATGTTTTCAGACATGCGTATACCTATGATCTCGATCCTATCAAACTGCTCAATCTTGCCGACAAAATCAAGGGGCTTAGAGACACCTTCCGAACGGATTACGAGAAGTTTAAATCCGAGTTATCGTCATAGGCCATTTTATCATCATCGGATGGGGCTTTACAAGCGGAGATCAAAAGGAAATATGAGCGACACTATTTGACCTTGATTTAAAAAAGGGGTAAAATATTAAACGAATTCAGAGTGAGGGGAGGTTGAAGCATGAGAATTCTTAAACTTCTCATTCCATTCCTCCTGCTCCTG
>CAZHVH010000591.1:0-2385 GCA_964535855.1 uncultured bacterium | reverse complement strand
CCCATCCGCCTGATCCTCATCCTCATCTCGGAGCGAATTCTGATGAATTTCTCACCATTCCACCGGATGACGTCCGTATATGTGTGTGAATATCCCACCTTAACGCCTGATATCATCAGGCTCATCCATTCATCCTGTGGGAACTTCATGTGGGCAAGGTCCTCCTCTGTTATAAGGCCAAAGGCGAAGGGCAAAAGGTAAAAAGGGGATAAAAGACAAAAGGCGAAGAAAAAGCGGAAGCTATGATTCCGATCATCTCTCCACATCCAACACCCTCGCATCGAATCCATCCAGATCTATTGAGGATCTGTCGCCGGCGATCAGGAGCGATTGACCGCTGATTCTATCCTTCAGGGATTTCGCCCCTTTCGGAGCCAACAAGGTCACGGTCACCGGGTTGGCCGATGGATTTATAAGAGTCAAAATCATCCTGCCTTCGACTTCGAACCTATAGCACAGGACAGGTTCAGGTCTAACCGTAAGAGGACCGAGCAGTTTTGCCTCGGCCAGCTCGGGCGCTGAATCGAAAGCCCTCTTCACCTTCTCAACCACCGGCGCGATCCGATCCCGCTGGGAGGCATGCGAGTAAATGCGATGGCCCGTAGCGAAATTCCACAGTAACAGCCTCTCCACCTCCTCGGCTCTCTCACCATCCCAGCTTTCGAAATTGTTCATCCTCGGATAGACCACCCTGATGATCGGATCCTGCAGG
Organism: uncultured bacterium; assembly: GCA_964535855.1. Lineage (GTDB taxonomy): Bacteria > Poribacteria > WGA-4E > B28-G17 > B28-G17 > JAGGXZ01. The sequence goes on along the minus strand of CAZHVH010000591.1, from coordinate 1,673 downwards.
CGAAATCTGCTCCATGAATGTCCATGTGAGAGAAAACCGTCCACGAATTCCCTCGCGATGTCGGCGCATCCCTCGGCTAGAATCACCGCTTCGGGTTTCACCTCATCGATGGCGGCTCTGATCCTCCCAAGCATTCTTCTGATGCCCCAGTTCCAGATGTACGGTGAGGGATGGTGGTGTTCGGGATTATAACATGGATGATACCCCGTGGCGCAGGTGGAATCTATGAATACCCCGTCGGCGTCGAACCTTCTGATCAGCTCAGCGCATATCCGCGCCAGTTCCTCCTGCCACCTCGAGCAGGCAGGACACATGTGCCAGAAGTTGTAATAGACCTCCAGGTAGCTTCCATCCGCGTTCATGATCGCCCATTTCTTCATATCAGGGCCTATCCTGGAGTATCTCCAGACGATCAACCCCTCAACGTAGAGCAATACCCTGCCGCCGGCATCATGAACCCTCCGAATCGCCTCTTTCAGCTCTTCATCCCCGCCCATATCCGATCTCGGGAAGAGATAGTTGCCGCGGCTTACATAAGGGCCATATCCGGTTTGATCGTCCCCAGACCAGTACGAGTGATAGTGGAAGAGATCGGCGAAGACGATCCTGTTTAACCTGAGTCCCTCCATCAGGTCCTCGGAGAAGCTCACCTTAGATGAGGCTTCGTGCTCGCCTATCAGATATGTACGGCGAAACCACTCCGGCGAATCGCGGAAGGGCAGACTAGATCGGCGCTCGCTGATGAGACTCAACGCACGCCATCTCGATCCGGTGAACGCCCCCACTAGGATCGGTCCGAGCGTGACGCGCTGGCTGGGGCGAAGATAGACGGAGTGAACCTCAGAGACGAAGTGGCCGAAACGGGCCTCTCCTCCTCCCGCGGCGAAGCGATCGCTTGAGATAAAGGAGCGCATCGAAAACGGATTTTCTCCTGATCTGAGTCTCTCCTCGATGGCGGATTCATCCAGCAGGTCGTTTCTGTTCTCGTCCAATATGTAAAACCCTTCGTTATTCCCCTCCTGAATTAAAAACGGTGCGGCGAGCTGCCCGATGTAGCTCTGCCTATATCTTTCGCCGGCTGGTATAGTGAGGCCGGCTATTTGAGGCAGGTGGATCCTATCGGATTCGATCGAATCGACCATCGATCGGAGGAACATCGGCAGATAGATCTCCATCTCCACCGGTTCATCTCCCTCGTTCCAGAGCGTTGCCGTCCACTGTATTCCAACCGATATCGGTTCCACAAAGAGTTCCATCCTCAGCGGCAGTTCCTTACAGGTCAGCCTTGCACTGAGGCCTCCTTCCGGCGTTGATATAGCTTCAGTAACCTGAAAATGTCGCTGTGCGAAATAGGAGCCGAAAAATCCGCCGCGCAATACCTTAATGGCAAAGGGGTTGCCGACGTAGGAAGCCCAGGGCTGAGTGGGTGGATGTAGGTATTCAGTTCCGGTTTGGACGTTCTGAAAGCTTGTCAGCCGGATACCGTCGGAGTTAGCCTGAATGCTGATCTTGGTTGCCCCTCCGGTTATGATGAAGTCCACATCTTTCCTCCGAGATCAAACCTCGGTTTTAGCTAATATACCACAAATGAGGAAGAATATCAAGCATCCTATCTTCCTTTCTTCCTTAAAGCTTACAGGTAGGAAATGGCCAGGGCTTTCTGGAGTGACTTT
>CAZHVH010000590.1:0-2386 GCA_964535855.1 uncultured bacterium | reverse complement strand
GAAAATGGGCCTTATAGCACCTTAGATTCTACCATGTATCAACATTCGGTGCAAGCAGGAAGGCGATGTTTTAGCATCTTGGCTGAGATCAGGAGGCAGGAGAAGGACTAAGCCTGCCTCCTGTCTCCCGTTCCCCGTCTCCTCCTATTTCACCAACATCATCCTTCGCACTGCCCTGAAATCGCCAGCCTGCAGCTCCACCACATATACCCCGCTCGATACCCTTTCACCGCCGTCGTTGCGCCCGTCCCAATAAACGGCTCTGCCGCGTCCCACATAGAACCCAGGCTCCTTATGTCCCAAGTCGAACCTGCGGATCAATCTGCCGGAGAGATCGTATATCCGGATCATCACATCACCTGCTTCCGACAGCTTATACGGTATCCACGTCTCCGGATTGAACGGGTTGGGATAGTTCTGCAACAGCTCCGTCCGATCGGGAAGTCCAACTCGATCCAGAACGACGGACAAAGCGGCTTTACGGATCGATTCGGGCCTCACCTCGAAGATGAAGGGCTCAGAGATAACCCCTCCGAATCTATCCCTCACTCGGACCTCCAGCCTATCACCGACATGGACGACACTCCTTCGGCTGAGATCGGCAAAGGCAACGGCGAAGTATCCGGATCGGACTGTGTCGGTCGCCACCTCCCCGGTTCTGATGTTCCTGACCGTCACAATGCATCCGTCCTCGAATTTCCCTTTCAGCCTGCCGCTCAGGACGAAGGCCCAGGCGTCGGACAGGATGGATGGCGCTGCAGGTGGCATCGGAGGTTGTGTCCATGCCGCCCCCGTAAAGGCCACCACCTTACCTTCCAGGACGTTGACTATGTATCCTTTGCCCCCCTGTATGGGGAATCCATCGTCAGGTGCATCAGGGGTCCAGCCCACGAATTTCTGCCTTGTCTCATCCAGCTTGATAACCGCCGTTGCGGAGAGCTTCTCGGCAAGAGATCTAGCGGTATACGGTGTTTGAGGCTCCAGAGGCAGAGAGATCATGTTCAGGCCGGGGGAGAGGGTCATGAAGAAGACGTTCGAGTAATCTTTCTGCATCGGGGGAATAGCACCGAGCTGCTGCATCAAGCCAAGAGTGTCCATCGTCCACCATTGCTCCACTATCTTGCCATCAGCGAAGCGGGTTATGGTTATCCCTGTATACGTCACTTTCTTACCCGTCGGAGGTATACCCATAAGTTTGCCCAGATGTGTGCCGGTAGACGTCCAGCGGCAGACAATCTTATCTCCTTCCGCTATAGTTTCGTCGTGAACGCCGTGTAAATCGGGGAGGGCTGTTATATATGCCAAACAGACCTGCTTGAAACTCTCGAAATCTAAGGGGCTACCGGGAATAGCGGGGTGATGGGCGATAAACTCGGGGCTCCAAATCTCGTCTATCACGGCCAAGTTCTTCTGATTCCAGAATTCCAGAGTCTTTTCGGCCATAGCTTTGTTTTCCTCTGGAGTTCCGGGTTCACCCGTGACTTTCGACGGCTCGCCCCAAGTGTAATTTTCACGAGTCGGAGGAACAGCACCTATCTGTTCCAGCATCCCCAGCATATCGAAACACGCCCATACCTCCACTACCTTGCCGTCGACGATACGGGCGATGTCGATTCCCGTCGTAGTCCCAGGCCCAAGGCCCAAAGGAGGAATTCCCATAAGCTCTCCTTTCTGTGTGCCTGTGGCCGTCCATCTGGTTGCCACCAGATCCCCCTCGGCGATCTGATCCTCTATGGTGAAATGGAGGTCCGGGAAAGCGTTGAGGTATGCTGCGATGAACAGTTTTCTTTCTTCCTTATCCATATCCCCCATGGGGTTTGGGAAGAGGGGATGGTAGATATAGTCGTCGGAGTAGATCTCATCCGCCACATACAGCTTGCCTTCGTTCCACACCTCCTCGAAGAGGCGGCGGTGTATAAGTTTATTCGCCTCAAGAACGGCCGAGGGAGTAGGTTCCGAGATCATCCTATCAGAGGCGAATTTAAAAGCGATGGCGAGACGCTCAAGCAAATGGTCATCATGACCACCCTCAAACACCTCATAGGTATGTTCAATTCCTCTTGTAACAAGTGCTTGGTGAAAGAGTTCGTTAAGCGGAACAGCTCCCCATTCGTCCTTACTACCAACGTCGAAGTAGATCCCATTAAGTGAGGCGAGGTTGTCCGCATAGGTCTCCAACATTGTAACCGGATCATGCTCCATGAAGCGCGACCAGATCGGTTCGATGATCTTGCCCGACGGATATTCAAAGCTCAGGTCCACAAAGAACGGAGGATTATTCAGGTTCGGTGTGAAAGCCGCCCCCATAGCATAGGTACAGGATGTCAACGGCTTCTGTGGGTCTGGTCCTTTCATCCCATCGGGGTTTTCCGCTATCATCATCGGT
>CAZHVH010000589.1:0-2386 GCA_964535855.1 uncultured bacterium | reverse complement strand
GGGGGTTACCCTGTCATCGCCGTCCACATCGGCTATCTTTCTTTCATCCTCCGATAGATCTCTCAGCCCGGCGCATGATCGTAGGATCCAGGACGCGTCGAACGCCGTTATCCTCCCGTTTCCCGTCACGTCGCCGAGCTGAACCACATAGGCGTAAAACGGGATCTCGATCGATGAGGATGCCGGATCACCGGCTTTCACGGTCAACTTGCCGGAATGTTTACCGAGCTCATCTGAGAGGAAATTCACCTCCACTTCAGCGCTGGAACCGGGTGAGATAAAAAGCGATGTGACGGAAAATGTGATCTCCGGAGGTCCAACCAGATCAATTAACACCATATTCTCCCCGGTGTTTGATATGGTCAGGATCAGCTTTTTCGGTTTCCCGATGAGAACCTCACCGAAGCGAAGTTTGGAAGGTTGCACGGATATGGCGGATGAGGGAAGGATATGATATCGCGAGTAGATCGTCCCAAGCTCCCCCTCCATATCGAACCCCATCGCTGACCAATCCTCTCTGAATTCAATTATATCCTTTGGCATCGCCACATCCATCACCCTCCAGAGCTCTGAAAGCTCGCCGTTGATCGGATCATCATCTACCCCTGGCTGGTGATCCTGGCTTTGAGGTGTATCGGCTATATCCCACAACACGCTTGCTACTGCTCCCTCGACGATCGAGCCGTCCACATTATCGCCATTTCCATTTGGATCGCCGCTCCACCATTCGTTCTCCTCGATGTTCGGCGTGGACTTGTTGATCCAATACGTGACGTTGAAAGCGTTATCATCCACGAGGGCCTCGAAGAACTCCGCCCATCCCTCGGTCATCGCGAATCCCCTGTCGGAGATCGTGGTGAGCTGATGGGAACCCTCATAGATCTTATCAGGAAGGTTATAAGCGTTATAGTCATAAAGGGCGGACATAACCGAGTGCCCGTATTCATGGATGATCGTCGTCCGTCGCCATTCCCATCCCGCCGGTATGGTTATCGACTCGTCATATATCTTCCCGTCTGAATGATACCAGTAATGATAATAAGGCCAGTTGCCGCTGGGATACTCCACCCTTATCCTTCTCCTCGACCATCCCAGCCTTTCCATCAGGAAATCGTGGGCATCCATAACGGTATCGTGAATAAATCCTAACATTCTATAGGGATTGGCGGAATCGAAGATGTAATCTATCCTATAGCTTCCCGTCTGCGATATGGAATGGGATATAGATCGAAACCGATATACGTTTTGATCCGAATCGGTGAGAGATAAAACATCGTTTTCAAACCGTACTTCAATGCATATCGAAAGGGGAAAATTGCTGGAGATGGGAAGAAGGTATCCCCCCTCTCGATCGGTAAGCGTCTCCCCGAGCACCTCACCCCTCGGCTGAGAGATAAGCCTCACACTGACGGATCGGATGGGTTTTTCGACCTGAGCGTTATCGTCGAAATAGAGTATTTTGCCGGAGATCGCCGTCGCTCCACCGGGAGCGAAGGAGAGAACCCTTAAGCGGAGTTTAGCGAGGTATTGAGATGGGGCGAGGCTAACGCCGAAAGTTGAGCTGGGGATAGATAGGGTAAACTGCTGGGATACCTTCCTCCCGTCGGCTAATGCGGCGTAAACGGAAGCGTGAAGCGAGGGGACTGGAGATGTGAATTTTATCCGGACGGAATAGGATCTCTCGTCGCCATATGAGATGGTATCGTTGAACTCCGTCTTCTCACCCAGGACTTTAACGCCGCGAGGAAGTCTGAAAACCACCTTCACGCTGACCCGGTCAACATGTTCTTTAAGGTGTAAGTGCAGGGTTAAAATATTCTCATGATCTATCATCGGCCGGTCCGACAGCTCCATCTTCCCTTCTAGGAGCTGAGGGTAAAGCCTATCGGCATATGAAGTACCCACCGTAACGGCCACAAGCAAAGCTGTGCTCAGATAGAATATCTCCCTTAATCTCATCTCCTAATCGCCTTACTTTGCAGGGCAGAACCTCCACCCCCGTCGGAAACGGCGGCACATAAAGTGCCGCCCTACGAAAGTGTTACCATGGTTGTAAACTATCTCCTCTTCCATCACCTTAGACCTCATTTTTTAAAGAGCACTGTTAATATGATGGTGACCAGCATCGGGAGCAACACGCCGACGATTATCCCTACCAGATATCTGAAGTTTTTATGGATTTCATCTTTCAGTCCATCTATTTTTGAGTTCAGCTCTCCTATTTCCCTCATCACCTCGGTCCTCAATCTATCGTCCCTGCTTAGCATTTCAGCTCTCAACTCGCTCATCTCAGACCTCAGTCTGCCTATCTCTCCCATCACCTCAGCCCGTAACCCGTCGATCCTGGTATGCATCTCCGCTCGCATGTCGCTCATCTCGGCTCTCA
>CAZHVH010000588.1:0-2398 GCA_964535855.1 uncultured bacterium | reverse complement strand
CGAATCATGTGCCGACCTGCGACGGGTTGAAAACCAATCCATTTAGCGACGATTTTTCCATGAACGATCTCCTTCAATCCATCGAGCGTAGGATCGCCTGGTACGAAGAGCTGTTCGATCAGGCGGATCAGTATCCGCCGGGCGGCGTGGCGAATACGCCGGAGTCGATAGCGGAGGTATATCGCAAGCACAAGGAGGCGCGCCAGAAGATCCTGCGCGGTGAAAAGGTGCCGTACCACTGGCGATGGTAACAGATAGAGAGGTGATGACATGCGGAAGATCCTGGAGCCCTTGGGCGAATATGCGGCCGAGCCTCCGGCGGATAGGCCGCCGGAGATCCTGCCGTGGGATCATGCGGACCCATGGGGGCTGGACGGCGCGGCGCGCGCCGCGCTGGGACTAATATTGGATGGAGAGAAACCCGGCGATAGATTATTTAAGGTGGCGGATTACCTGTTGACGTTCTGCGTCGAGGGCTATGGAACGCCTCGATTTCCAGATGCGCTGCTGCTGAACGGAACGGCCCTGGCGCTGTGCGGATACCTCTGCGAGGGAGCACATCCGGAGGCGGAGCTTTGGAGGGTGACGGGATGCGCCCGGCTGGCGACTGAGGTTCACAGACGCAAGGCGGCTCGGGAGAACCGGATAGCAGCCGACTGCCTGTCGGTGGTCTGCCGGGTCGCAGACGAGCTGGAACTGCCGATCCTGGCGGATCTGGTGACGCTGCGAGAGCGGATATGGGGACGTCTCATGGACCATAGCCGGGTGGAGCGCCTGAATGTATCCGAGGAGGAATACCCCGACCATCTGAAGGAGCCGATACCGGCGGAACGGGTAGGCGAGGTAATGGCGAGCCGGGAGTGGCAGCGTAAGGCCCGGTCCCCGGAGTATCTGATGAGAGCGGATCTGGAGGACGCAGAGGGGACGTGCAGGAATCTCATCACGCTGCGGGCCCATATGCTGGTGCGTCACCAGTTCGGAGATGAGATCGACTGGAACCTGCGGCTCTTCGACGATATCGAATCCACGGTGAGCCTGTGCGGACACGGGTTTATCCGGAATCTGGCAGCGGCGTACCTGGAGACCGGCGATGAGAAGTACGCCCGACATGCGGCGCGGCTGTTGTGGTCGTTCTATCGGCTGTGTCCGTTGCCGAATCATCGGCAGTACCAGGGCCCGTGGCGTACGCTGGAGGTGGGCAACCGGCAGTGCAACATCTGGCCGGATGTGATCGGTTACTTAGGCGAGACGGAGGCGTTCAACGCCGAGACACACGCGATGCTGGCTCGATCGCGCCTGGAACACATGCGTTACCTGCTGGCCTATTGCGGTCCCACCAACAACTGGTATCAGGTAGAGTCCGCCGGACTGGCCACCGCGGCGCTCTTCTCGCCGGAGTTGCGCCACGCTGAGGCCTACCTGCGAGTGGCCCTGCGGCGGCTGAGGTGGATCAACAGTTTCGCCTACTACGACGACGGATTCCAGTTTGAGCTCTCCCATCTCTATCATGTCTTCCCCACCTCTTCAATGTTCGCTGTGATTCGGACAGCTCGGGCGAGGAGGGTGGACCTCCCGGAGGAGTTCGTGAGCCTTATCGAGAAGGCACACGAGATGTACCTATACGCCATGCAGCCCGACTGTTTCCTGCCCATGTTCAACGACAACAACCCCCAACCTCTCAACCCCTCGCTGCTCCTCAGGGCGGCGGGCGAGCTATTCGGGCGGGAGGATCTACTGTGGGCCGGAACCGACGGAAGGGAGGGAAGACCGCCCGATCACGCATCGCACGCCTGGCCGTCGGCGGGCTATTACGTGATGCGGGATAAATGGGACAAGGACGGAGATTACCTCTACTTCGACGGAGCACCCTGGGGAGCCTCGCATCAACATGAGGACAAGCTGAGCTTTGTGCTCTACTCCCACGGCCGGTTGATGATCGGAGACCCTAACATCTACAGCTATGCCCGAACGGAGTTGACCCACTATTTCAGGTCATCCCGCGGTCACAACGTGGTGCTGGTGGACGGTCGAGGGCAGGCGAGACGCTACCGACCCGAAGCAAAGCTTTCAACGCTGGGGCGAAACGAATGGGTGAGCCGAGAGGAGTTCGACTTCGTAAGCAGCGAGTACAAGGAGGGATTCGCCCTCGATCCCTACGATAAAAGGGGTGTGGAGATCAAGGTGGACCACACCATCACACATCGACGGGCGATCTTCTACGTCAAATCGGAGTACTGGATCCTGTGCGATCTAATCCAAGGCGAGGATGAGAAGCTACATACCCTCGAGCAGATCTTCCACATCGCGCCGATCTATGACCCCGACGCGCCTGAGCCGATGCGTGCGGGGAAGGTGTCCGTCTCTCCCTCGGAGATCGTAACGCGGGACGAAGGGTTAG
>CAZHVH010000587.1:0-2416 GCA_964535855.1 uncultured bacterium | reverse complement strand
TAAACATCCCGCGCTTGACATCGGGCAGGAGCCATTGTATCATACTGGCATACCCCGGCCTTAAGCGATCCCGAATAAAAAGGAGGAAAAATTGAAACCGCGTATCATCGTGATATCTTTTCTTCTGACAACGGCTATTGTTCTTCCAGCCGTGGCGGGGACAACCGAATATAAATGGGGCGTCGGCATTCAAGGCAACTATCCGCTTTGGGGAGGACTAAGCATCAAATATCTGGGCTTCCACCCGATAGATCTTCTCGTCATAGGCAGGATATATCTGAACAAAAGTGGAAGTGATAGCTCCCTCATCGGAGCGGTTTCATATTCATTGTTGGAAACTAAATACTTGAGAACCTACATCATGATCGGAGGCGGTGGAAGATCTGAGAGACAGGATTGGCAGGACTGGCACTATTACCCCAAGAGGGTAATCCCGACGGATGAATATACTGAACCGATCGTATTGAAGAGATCCGAGAGATCGTCAACTCTCGGAGCAGGGATTATGCTCGGGAACGAGTTCATCCTCTTTTCAAGATATGGCTTCAACTTCGAGTTCGGGCAGGGTATAGGCAGAGTCCACGAGAAGGTGGAATATCCCGATCCGAAAGCGTCAGGGCTTACCGATCTCGACCGCAGGGATGAAGCGTGGTTCCAGTCGTCCTTCGTCTTCGGATTCGGATTTCACATCTATTTTTAAGTGAATCGCCAACCTACAGGCGCCATCCCGAATCTACTTCAAGCTCTCACGCATCTCCCGCCAACGACGGCGAAGGGTGGATAGGACCTCACTATAGACGGGTTCGTCGGTCACATTGTGCTCCTCATGAGGATCGTTAGCCAGATCATATAGCTCCTCATAGGGAGGGTCGTAGTCTACGTAGCGGATGTATTTCCACCGGGAGGTTCGAATCCCCTCGCTTTTAGGGATGCGGGGATGCTCGAAGAGGTGTTCGTAAAACCAGTCCTCCCGCCAGCGGACCTCCTTCCCCTCTATCAAGGGCCGTAAGCTCCGTCCCTGCATCGCTGAGGGGATAGGCACGCCTGCGAGATCGAGAAGGGTCGGCGCGAGATCCACGTTCAGCGTCATCTCCTCGCGGCGGCGTCCCCGCCGGGATGACGGCAGACGCGGGTCTCGAACGATCAGTGGAGTGCGGATCGATTCCTCGTACATCAGCCACTTACCCGCCAGGCCATGCTCGCCCAGGAAAAAGCCGTTATCGGAGGTCAGGAGGATAACGGTGTTCCCGTCGAAGCCCATCTCACGGAGGGCCTCCCAGATTCGCCCAAGGGCGAGATCCACACCCGTGATCAGACGGTAGTAACCTTTGACCGATTCCTGATATTTCTCGGGCGTGGAGAAACGTATCTGCCAACGGCGACGTCCCTCTGAGTTGCGGAGGAACTCCGGCAGGGATTCGAAGTAACGCGGATCAGCCGTTTTAGGCGTAGGGATAGTAACATCGCTGTAAAGCTCTTCCAGGGCGGGATCGTAAAGGAACTGACGTGGGTCGTTGTCCTGGACGTGAGGCGCTTTAAAGCTGATGGAGAGGCAGAACGGTTGGTCGCGGGAGCAGCCGCGCAGGAATTCGAGGGCCTGTTCGGTCAGGATTCGGGTGAGGTGCACGGTTTTACCGTTCACCTCATGGAAATATCTGCCCTGTCCGCCGAAGCCTTCGAAGAAGTCAAACGCCTTCTTCGGCAGCCGTCCGCCCAAACCCCATTTGCCGATAAAGCCCGTGCGGTAACCCGCCCCTCGAAGCAGGACGGGATACGTGATGACGAAATGCTCCTCGGATAGGGGTTGATCGAAGCGATTAATCCCGTGTCTTCGGGTATACATGCCCGTGAAAATGCTGGCCCGGCTGGACATGCAGATAGAGGTGGTGCAGAAGTTGTTGACAAATATCACCCCCTCCTCCGCCAGCCGGTCCATATGAGGCGTCCGGAGGATGGGGTTGCCCATACAGCCCATGGCATCCCAGCGCTGGTCGTCGGTGACCAACACCAGCAGATTTGGACGCTTAGAAGCGGCGCGTTCCTTTCTCGCCTTCTCCTGCCCTCGCGCTTGACGCATCCTCCACCCCATCGTCAGCATAATTCCTCCCGCCTGCGCCAGGAATTGCCGCCGCGTATAGGTTGCCTTCTTATGCCTCATCGCGTCTCCATTTGCGTTACCGCTATGTTCAATACGCATAGCTCACCTCAAAGTTCGCTTATCGGATCGTCTACCTCACGACGCCATCCCGCCAGTCTCTCGGCGAGCTCCTTCTGTATCTTCGCCACCGACTCCTCGCCGTAGAGGTTTTTCTCCTCGCCGGGATCATTTTTGAGATCATAGAGTTCGTTCTCCCCTCCCTTCTCATAATGCAGCACCAGCTTCCACCGATCGGTTCGGATCATCCGCATATGAGCC
>CAZHVH010000586.1:0-2427 GCA_964535855.1 uncultured bacterium | reverse complement strand
GGATCGAGGATAAGGGTAAATCGCTGAGCGCCGAGCTCTCCGTGATATCCGGCCGAATCGAAATAAAAAGCGTGAGGCTCGGCTGGAGGGGGAAGGAGAAGGTCGTTCCGAAGGTCGAAGCATGCTTTGGCGATCGATCGGAATTGCCCGTTTGTGTCGAAATCTCCGGCGACGACCTCGTTCTGAATTTCGAGGACGTCATATCGATCGGACAGGGTGAAAGGCTCCTTATCATCTGCTATCCCTCACAGAAGGGGTAAACGGTCATTTATAGTCATTTAGCTACGCCCTCATTTAAAATGACCGCTCATATTATCGCTGAGTGTAGCAGAGGTTTTTAAAGCTACCGTCCGCCTCTCGGCTGTCCCGCTTATAGGTCATTTATTGTCATTTGTCGTCATTTGTAGTCATTAATGACGGCGAAGCCGAATGACTTAATGACTATAAATGACCATCCCATGACGGCGAAGCCAAATGACTTAATGACAACAAATGACGGTTGAGCTGTGGACGGTGGACTTTAAGCTGACGGCTGCTCGCTTTTCAGTGGATTACACCCAAGAGGAAGAGGAACGATAGGCGGTCAGAACCAACTCGACCTCCCTTCTTGAGCTTTCGCCTGTGTAACGCGGCGTTTCCGAACGCAACACACACTCCGTGAAATGCGCTATCTCGTTCCGATAGGACTCCAACGAGGGGAAACGGGATGGAACGGGCGGGGAGTAGGGAACGTCTGAGAAGATTCGGAGCTCATGTCGGCCGTAGAGCGCTTCGTAGAAGGCTGAACCCTTATCGCCGTGGAACTCGAACCGGAAGAGCCCCGGTTGGATGTCCAATCCCGCTTCGATAACCGCTATCCCCCCATCGGAGAAATCCAGGATCACGACGGCGTGGTTTTCGACATCTACCCCCTCAGGTGCTCCGAACCTTTTGACGAGCGCCTGAACCTTTGTTGGCTCACCCATGAAATATCTCGCCAAGGCGATAAGGTGCACGCCATCGTCCATCAAGCACCCTCCCCCGGCCATCGCCTTTCTTCTTCGCCACGAACTTGCAGGCGCCCCTTTCCATCCCTGAAACAGACGCAACCTCCTCAGCTCTCCCAGTTTTCCCTCATTCAGGGCCTTCTCGATCTCCAGAATGACGGGGTCGAAGAGATAGTTCTCGGCGACCATCAGGATAACCCCCGCCCTCTTCGCCGCCTCGATACAGGCGTCACAATCCTCAAGGGTGAACTCGAGCGGTTTCTCGCAGAGAATATGTTTTGAGGCGCTCGCGGCAGCTTCGATTATCTCGCGGTGTTTCGGCGTACATATATCCACCGCTTCGATCTCCTCGTCCTCCAGAACGTCCTCCAGACGGGTTGTCCATCTCGCCCCCAGGGCCTCAGCCCCCTTTCTGGCCGCTTCCTCGTCGCGATCGCAGACCCAGACCACCTGTGTCACATCCGAAAGCTCCTTATAGGCGGGCGTATGAGCGCCCTTGAAGATCCCTCCGGCTCCGATCACACCTATCCTGACCTTCTCCATTCTCATCCCCTCCTTCTTCGAAACGAGTTTATTCCGGAGGATAGAACAGTTCGAACACCATCTCCCTCCCTGATTGGGCGGGAGTTGGAACCATCGGCGTGCACTCCCGCTCCGCCAATCTGATCGGGACGGCGTCGTAAGCCCTGTTTCCATCCATATCCTCAGCCCTAACGATCAAGATATGTTCCCCCAACGCCCTCTCCTCAAGAGGATCGATCGATCCCTCCCATTCGCTCCACAGTCCCTCAAACGTGATCCTCATCGGTCTCCACCTGTCCCTTTCGGTGCTCCATTCCACCTTCGTTATCTTTCCCCCGCGGGCGTAAGCTGTCACGCGGAGCGTTGTTTTGGCGAAGACCTCGATCGGCCTCACCTGAGGTCGCGGGCCACCTGTATGTGCCCCGCCTATGTGTACCAGGCTCACCTGAACCTTCGGAGCCGGCGTTTCCCAAAAGGAACCGTCGCGCCAGAAGGAGCGAAGCGTCCTCTTCCCATCGAAGTGAAACAGCCTGTAGCCGGGTCTGGTAGGGAAACAGCGATGCGGAGGTATTCCGGTCCATTGCCACCCGCACAGGGCACCGGTGTTGATCACCCTCACTCCTTTAGCGCGCCACTCCCCGTTCCTGTGCCAGTGTCCTGTTATCATCGCCAACACGTTATATCGCGAGAGGAGTTCCAGAAGCTCGTCAGCGTTCGAGCCGCGCCACTGATCGTGGTAATCTCCGCCGACGGGAAGAGGGGGACAGTGTTGGGCGACGATGACCGGTTTCCCCTCAGCCCCTTCCAGTTCCTCCTCAAACCACTCCCTTTGTTCCTCCCTCAGCTCCGCCTTCCATCCTCCCTCGGGTTGTCGTTGGATATCGTTCCAGGTCAGGAACTTGACCCCTTTCACCTCGAC
>CAZHVH010000585.1:0-2428 GCA_964535855.1 uncultured bacterium | reverse complement strand
CTTCTCCTGCTGATAGACCAGGGCGTTTATATCGCCGTTGCCTATGAGCAGGGAGCTGTTCAGCAGATCGCCCAGGCTATCGAGGACCACATCCGCCTGAGCGATGGCATCCTGATATTCAAGTGTCTCTCCGGGCTCCACCGGATCGGAACCCCATAGCGGGATCGCTTCGGCGGCCGTGAAAGCCCAGAGGAGTCCCGTCAATATCATGGTTTACCTCCTTCCGAGGAGAAAGTTCATGATCGTCTGATAGGCCTCGTTTATCCGCAGCATCTGACCCTCTTCTCCGCCTTTATCCGGATGATACATCTTGGCCAGCTCCCTATACCTGGTCCTGAGAAAGCCGATATCGGTTGTGGGGGATATCCCCAGGATCTCAAATCCTCTGCGCACCTCTTCAGGCATGGTCTCAAGGATCTCCCAATCCCCTCCCGATCGGAGATGTCCCTTTCTGGGGCGGATGCTGATCCACCTGAGATGCTCCTCAAGCGCCATCGGGGACATCCTCCTCAGCATGTCCACCTCACAGAAGAGCTCTCCCCTCGCCTTATCCATGATTCTCTCCACGTCCCGCCTCTCCTCCCTTAAGAGCTTTTGCCTGAAGCGTTCGATCCTATCCTTTTTCGCCTCCGGCACGACCCTGTCATAGTACTCCCTGACCATCTCCCTGTATCTCCGCCATAGATCCGTCGCTATCCCCAGCTCCGCGAGGTTCCTCAGCTTGACTCCCACATATCCGTCCATTATCTCCCTGGCGATGTAGGAGGTTATCTCGTCGATTATGAGCTCCCTATCCCGATCCGGGAACCGGCTGAAGAGGGAGAAATCTATCTTTGAGGCATAGAACTCCTTCAATCCCTTCATGTCCCATCTGCGGACGAGCTCCGGCGGGGGTTTCGGGAAATTATCGCTCCAGACCCTGATCCTCCTGATAAACCCTCTGATCTTCGGATATGGAAGTATTATCTCCCTGTTCCTATCGAAGATCTCTCTCAGGGAATCGGAGATGAAGGTAAGGTAATAGGCGTAGTTTATCCTACCTTTCATTTTCTCATTTTCTCAAGACCGCCAGCAGCTCCTTAAGGTTTTTCCTTTCGGCATAGCTTTCCAGTTCGTCCGGCTCGGTGATTCCCTCCTCGACGTATGCGGTTCTTGCCTGTTCCATGGCGATCGCCCCGGCCTTCGGCCCCATCGGATGGTCCAACACGTTCGATCCTGCCAGGGCGGCGAAATCGTTTCCGAAGGCCTCTATGTTCTTGCCCAGGTTTTTGACCCCCAGACCGCCCGCCGTCACCGGAACGGTCTCCTTGAGATGACCCCAGGGCCTTCTGTAGACGTCGGCCAGCTTCAGAAGCATGTCCGGGTTGAGCGAGGCGACGTGCACGTTGAACTGTCCCATGACTCCGATCTGATAGAAATCACCGCCACAGAGCCTAACCAGCTTCGCCCAGACGACCTCATCTATCCTTCTGGGCCCCGTCGTCATGGCCGAACGGCCGCCGCTATGGACGTAGATCGGCACGTCGATCTCCGGATCTGAGGCCAGCGCTTCGACGACGCCCAGGGAGCTGGCCAGGATGGCGTTGAACATCACCCCCGTTGCTCCGAGGTCTATCGCCCGCTTGACGACGGACTTGATCTGATCGGGCCGCGCGATGATGTGCGGGCAATAGATAACCCTCCTGCCGGTTTCCCTCTCGGCCTCGTCAAGGGCCTTACGGACCAACCTGATCTTCTCATCCATCCGGCAGTAGTCAGGCCCCATCATCTTCTCATCATCTTTGATAAGCACGGCGCCACCCAAGGCGGCCTCATAACATTTCTCGGCCACCTCCTCCGGGGTCAACCCCGCGCACGGTTTGACGATCGTCCCCATTATCGGGGTATCATCCGGCAACCCTATGATCTCCCTTATCCGTTTGACCCCGAATTTGGGGCCGGGGAACCTCTCAAGGACTTTCGGCGGCAGCTCGAAGTCCAGATAGGCCACCTTCTCATAGTAGACGAACTCCAGTATCGGACCGCCGACCGAGAGCATCTGAAGTTGGTAGAACATATCGGCATCGAGATTGAGATTGCGTATCGGCGAGCGGACGTATATGACCCCCTCGCCATCGCCGTATACCTCGACCTTGCTCACATCGGCCTTGGCCTTGAGATAGGTTTCGGTGACCGGCTTGGTTCCGATCCACCTGCCGGTGGTCTCCTCCTCGGCCACCTTTTTGGCCGTCTCGATCAGGTCGGCATTCGTTTTGATGTAGTAGACGAACTGTATGGATTCCTCAGGATCATGCTGGGATTCGAACTCGACGACATCAAGCGGCTTTCTTCCCTTTATCTCGACCGGTTCGTACATTCACGTCCCTCCCGAAAGAGATGAAGATCTGGCTTTTATGATACGATAGTTAAACCTCCAAGTCAACCACTC
>CAZHVH010000584.1:0-2430 GCA_964535855.1 uncultured bacterium | reverse complement strand
GAACAGGGTGATCTTCGACCGCATGGCGACTCCCCTTTCAGGTTAAAGCTTCACCGTTACCTTCTGAGTCTTGTTTTTCTCAACGATGATCTCCCTCTCGACGGATGGGCGGTTCGGATGGACGAACTTCAGGATATGTTTGCCCGCCTTGACCTTTTTGATGAGCAGCGGCGTATATCCGATGCTCCTCCCGTCGAGGAAGACCTCGGCCCACGGGCTCGCGTTGACGCGCAGCTCTCCATAGCCGACATGGCTCAGGGCGAAATGAGCGGTCACGCTCTGTCCCGGATTGACGGTCACCTTCCTATCCGTCGGTCTCTCATAATCGGCGAGGGTTACGCATACCGTATGAGCGCCGGGGTTCACCTTGACGAAGGTATAGGGGGTCTTAAAGCCCGTCTCCCCGCCGTCAAGGATGATCTTCGCTCCTGGGGGATCGGATGTGACAGTCAGTTTCCCAAACCCGGGGGCGAACTCCACCTTTATCTTTTTACCGCCTATCACCTCGACGTTCCTCTTCTGCTCCAGCTCGCCGGGGAGGGATATGGATATCTGATATCTGCCGGGATAGAGTTTAATCGTCGCCGGTGTGAGCCTGCCCGTGTCCTCGCCGTTGATTACGATTCTAGCGCCGGGTATGGAGGAGGTGACCTCGACATAGCCGTATTGGACGAGGTCCTGTTTGATCTCCCTCGTCTGACCGGCTTCGACGGTGACCTTCGTCTTGACGGATATGAATCCCTCCTTGGTGAGCTCCAGTTCGTATTCCCCCTCCTTCTGATCGAGGATCGTCGTCGGGGTGACGCCGATGTATCTGCCATCTATGAAGATGGCGGCTCCGGGGGGATTGGTTTCGATCTTCAGAACCCCCAGTCCCTTTATCCGTCTGACGACGAGCCTGTAGCTTTCCAGGGATGACCTGTCCATGAGCAGATCCTTAAGGGCTCTGAGGCAGCTCATCTCGGTATCCGTCAGCTTCGACTCATCTTCCCTGAGGAGCTTCAGTCCTTCGCTGTATTCGGCTTCGGTGATCTCACCGGACTTATACATCGTTTCGAGCTTTCGTATCAGGACGTCCGGGTCTCTGGAGAGCCATATCTCGCCTGCGACGTTGGCCTGGCGGCGTGGGGTTTGTCTTTTGCCGTGTCTCCACGCCCATTCCCTGACGGCGTTAAAGACGTAGTTGCTCACCTCGGTCGCCGAGACGATGCCGTCGAGGTCGATATCGGCTTTGCCCCTCAATCCGTCGACGAGGTAGTAGGTGAAGACGCCGTGTCCCTTTTGGGGGTCCTCGAAGGATTGCTCGTCTATGCTGCAGGAGGCGAGGGTGACGCGGCCTTCAGCGTTGGTGAAGAGCGGGTCTAGAATCTGGCCGAGCCCGCCTATTCCCCTGGCTCCCACCCTTGCTCCGCTATGGCAGGAATCCAGAATGACCACGATCTTCTTCGCCCTCACCACCCTCTCGTCGCTGAGCAGCTCGTTCAAGCGGCTCATCGATATGGCCGTGTCCTCAAGCAGGTCGAGCGATGAGTCACGGGCGACGAGATAATTTCGTCCTCTATCATCGGCTATCCCGTGGCCGGAGAAGTAGAACAGGACCGTATCCTCCGGTTTCGTTTGCCTCAGCCAATTCCTCAAAGCCCGAAGTATGTTTCGCTGTGTCGGCTTCAGGGAGGGGTCCTGGGCGTCATCGGTGAGCAGCAGGACGCAGTTCGGGTCGAACCCTCCCCTTTCCGGATCGGTTAACACCTCATACAGCGCCTTGGCATCGTCCACCGAGTATCGCAGATCGACGATATCGGGGTCCTGATAGTCCTCTATGCCGATGATCAGAGCCCATCGTCTTCCCAGTTTGGAGGAGGGCAGCTCCTCGCGGATGATGGTGAACACCTTCCAGCTCTGGTTGCCCGCGGCGTCCTTCGCCGCTATCTTGATCTCCTGTTTTCCGATCCGCGGGATGGGAACTCTACCGCGGAAACGGACGGATCTCATGCGGTTAACCCGAACGAGGGCTAGATCCCTGGATGTGACGTTCGAGGTCTGGGCCGGGGAATCGTTGATCGTCACCTCGACTATATCCGCGTCGCTTGAGACAACGCCTGTGATCTCGACGATGGATGCGGTGGTGCGGTATTCCGAAACTCCCTTTGCGCCCTCCGTGTTGATCGGCTTGATGAGCTTGATGATGGGGAGCTGTTCGGCCCATCCCTGGCCTATGATCAACAGCAATAAAAGAGGAACATACACATACATGAAGATTCTTCTCATAACCACTTCCCCCCTTCTCCCGAGAGAGTTTCCTCAGTAAACAGAACCTACCTTATCGGGTTCACGCGCCTTCATTTTATCACCAGCCTGAGTAAATGTCAAGACAGCGCTATCGTTCATGTATAATGTTACCGAAATCAGATGTAGGCTCAAAAGATAATG
>CAZHVH010000583.1:0-2433 GCA_964535855.1 uncultured bacterium | reverse complement strand
CTGTGTGATGCCCTGATGAAGACCTCCATCACCTCCATATGCGATAGATACCTTAAAATCCCCGATTTGCGGTATCTGAGCCTTATCTTCTGGACGGAGGGCGGATTCTCATGAGGCGGAATCGGCTTGTGTCCGATCGTTTTTTTTGCCTTTATCATCGATCTGAGACACGCATCACGGGTGTATCTCATTAACCCGCAGCCCACACATCCTGCCACCCTGCAGCTCGGCGTCGTTTCACCTCTATGCGCCTTCTCACGCTCTGAAAGCAGGAATTCCCTAGTGACCAACGGGTCGATGTGATCCCATGGCAGCGGTTCATCAGGGTCTTTTGCTCTGAGGTATTCATCCGGATCGATCCCCGCTCTGCGGAACGCCTCGAGCCAGAGATCGAACCTGAGATGATCGCCCCATCCGTCGAACTTACATCCCATCCTGTGCGCTTCGATCAGCACCTCCGTTAACCTTCGATCGCCCCTCGCGAAGACCCCCTCCAGGAGACTGACCTCGGGCCGGGTCAGCTTAAGCCTTATCCTTCGGCTGTGCAACTCCTTCCTTATGATATCATGCTTTCGGCGGATTTCATCGATCGATATCTGTCTCTCCCACTGAAAAGGGGTATGGGGTTTGGGGACGAAGGTGGCAACGCTCACGTTGAGCGCAGCCCGCCTATCGATCCGTCTGCCGAGGCGGATTATCCGTTCCGCAAGTCGGGCTATCTGACGGACGTCCTCCTCCGTCTCGGTAGGCAGGCCGATCATGAAGTAGAGCTTTATCAAATTCCATCCGGCGCTGTAGACCTCTTGGGCGATGCTCAGGATCTCCTCGTCGGTGATGGGTTTGTTTATGACATCCCTCAGCCTCTGTGTTCCGGCCTCAGGGGCAAAGGTCAAACCGGTCTTACGTATCCTCTGAACCATCCTCGCCAGCTCTATCGAAAACGAATCGATGCGACTGGAGGGAAGGGAGATCGAGATCTGATGGGGTTCGGCGATGAGGACACATCGCCTCACGAGCTCCTGAACTTCGCTGTAATCGCATGTGCTCAGCGACAGAAGCGACACATCCTCGAAGCCAGTGCGATGCATTCCCTCCTCCATTATCCGGCATATCCTTTCGATCGACCGTTCACGCACGGGACGATAGATGATTCCGGCCTGACAGAATCTGCATCCGTTGACGCACCCGCGCATGATCTCTATCGGGAATCGGTCATGTATGATCTCCATGTAGGGAACAATCGGCCGAATCGGATATGGGGTGTCCTCTATATTCATAACCACCCGCTTTTTCACCTTTCCGCTTTTCGGTTGATAAAGCGAGGGGACGTAAACCCCTTCCAGCTTCGAGATCTCGCGGAGAAACTGAGATCTTCCCGAGCTTCGCCGGAGGATATCGACTATCTCGAGGATGACCTCCTCGCCATCCCCTATGACGAAAGCGTCGATGAAATCAACAAGGGGCTCGGGATTAAAGGCGCAGGGGCCGCCAGCTATCACGGGCGGATGAGAGTCGTCCCTCTCAGCGGATAGAATCGGAATGCCGCTCAAGTCCAGCATGTTGAGCAAGTTCGTATAGCACAGCTCATACTGCAGTGAGAAACCTATCAGATCGAAATCGCTTAAGGGCGTGAAGGTCTCGAGGCTGAAAAGCGGAATTCCCTTCCGACGCATCCTCTCCTCGGCATCGGGCCAGGGGGCGAAAACCCTTTCAGCCTGAACGTCCTCGATCCCGTTGAGGATATGATAGAGTATGGAGGAGCCCAGGTGTGACATCCCCACCTCATATGCGTCCGGGAAGGCCAATGCGATCTTGAGCTTCACCTGAGAGGGGGGTTTGATCACGCTGTTTACCTCGCCGCCGATGTATCTGGACGGTTTTCTCACGTAAGGGAGGAGCTCCCTTTCTATCAGATCTCTCATGGCCTTTTTCCCAGCTCCTTGATCGCCGATCTGGCGGCTATCAGGATGGGATCCCAGACGGGAGCAAAGGGGGGCGCGTAGCTCAGATCGAGGTTGTAAAGCTGATCGACCGTCATGCCGGCCTGAATGGCCGTCGCGATCACGTCTATCCTCTTGGCTACACCCTCGCCGCCGATCATCTGAGCTCCGATGATCCTTCGATCCCTTCGATCTACCACAAGCTTTACCGTTACCTTCGATCCGCCGGGATAGTAATGGGCCCGGGATTCTGCCGTTATGAGCGGTGAGATGGGCAGGAACCCGAACTCCCTCGCCTTTCTCTCCGTCAGACCCGTCCGCGCGACCTCGAGGTCGAATACCTTCGTGACGCTCGTGCCGAGTACACCCTCGAAGGATGCATCTCCTCCGGCGACGTTTGTTCCTGCCACCCTTCCCTGCTTGTTTGCCGTGGTGCCAAGTGGGATGTAGTCCGGCCTATTTGTGACCAGATTCCTAACCTGAACGCAGTCGC